>CAZCMK010000009.1:30855-46358 GCA_964499775.1 uncultured Dehalococcoidales bacterium
TACTCGTTTAGGTTGCAGCACTGCTCTCCCCTTCTTCTTCGGTCGGTGCTTCCTCGGTCACAGCTTCCGGCTCTGCCTCTGCCGTTGCCTTTTTCCTTCTCCTCGTCGCCGGTTTGGCCGGTTTCTCTTCAGCGGCCTCAGCCGGTGCTTCCTCAGTCGTAGCTTCCGGCTCTGCCTCCGCTGTTGCCTTTTTCCTTCTCCTCGTTGCCGGCTTGGCCGGTTTCTCTTCAGCGGCCTCAGCCGGTGCTTCCTCAGTCACAGCTTCCGGCTCTGCCTCTGCCGCTGCCTTTTTCCTTCTCCTCGTTGCCGGCTTGGCCGGCTTCTCTTCAGCGGCCTCAGCCGGTGCTTCCTCAGTCACAGCTTCCGGCTCTGCCTCTGCCGCTGCCTTTTTCCTTCTCCTCGTTGCCGGCTTGGCCGGCTTCTCTTCAGCGGCCTCAGCCGGTGCTTCCTCAGTCACCGCTTCCGGCTCTGCCTCTGCCGCTGCCTTTTTCCTTCTCCTCGTCGCCGGCTTGGCCGGCTTCTCTTCAGCAGCCTTAGCCGGCGCTTCCCCAGTCACCGCTTCCGGCTCTGCCTCCGCTGTTGCCTTTTTCCTTCTCCTCGCCGCCGGCTTGGCCGGCTTCTCCTCGGCAGCTTCAGTAGGTATTTCCTCAGCCGCAGCTTCCGGTTCTGCCTCCTCAACAGGCGGTTCCTCGGTCACTCCCCCGGTTACTTCTTCCGTCGGAGCTGCCCCGGCTACAGGTTCGGTTACTTCCGCTTCCGGCTGGGCAGCCGTCACTTCCTCTGCGGCAGGTACCGCCCCGGTTACGGCTCCGATAAGCTCTTCTTCTGCCTCTTCTTCCTTGCGTTCAGGTAAAATTTCACCCTTATATATCCAGACCTTTACTCCAATCCTGCCCATCGTGGTCTTCGCTTCGACAAAACCATAATCGATATCAGCCCTCAACGTGTGCAGAGGCACCTGCCCTTCGTGCATGGTCAGGCGCCGGGCTATTTCAGCACCGCCGAGTCTACCGGCACTTCTGACTTTCATCCCTTTGGCTCCCGCCTGCATGGTGCGAAGCATAGTCTGCTTCATGGCGCGGCGGTAAGCTACACGGCGTTCTATCTGCTCGGCTATTGTCTTGGCAACCAGATAGGCATCAAGCTCGGGTCGCTGTATTTCCTGAATATTCAATTGGACTTTCTTGCCGACAAGCTGTTCCAGGTAGGCTCTCGTTTCATCGACTCTCTGACCGCCTCTACCGATAACTATGCCCGGTCGGGCGGTATAAATGGTAATGGATACCCTGTTTGCCTGGCGTTCTATCTCCACCAGAGAGACAGCCGCTTCGGAATACTTTTCCTGGATAGCCTCGCGAAGTTTCAGGTCTTCCTGCAAGAACTCCGCATAGTGTTTATCGGCATACCATTTGGCCTGCCAGTCCCTTATAACACCGATTCTAAAACCTACAGGATGAACTTTACGTCCCATTTAATCCTCTTTTTCCTTAACGACTACCGTAATATGGCTGGAACGCTTGAGCAGGGGACTCACCCGTCCCCGCGATCTGGCGCGATACCTCTTCAAAGTGGGCGCCGCATCCGCAAATATCCTGACAATCTTCAAGTCAGAAGGCGACATCTGGAATACGCTCTCGGCGTTAGCCGCTGCCGATTTTATAACCTTTGATACTACTTTGGCGGAAGGGGAAGGCAGAAACCGGAGCATATCCAGCGCCTGCTCGACACTTTTGCCCCGCACCATATCCAGCAGCAACCGCGCTTTTCGAGGCGGTACCCCGGTATTCTTTGATATTGCCCTAACTTCCATCTCTAACTAAAAACCTATCTTCTTCTTACCTGAGAAGTCCTTTCCGATCTCGAGGTATGCCCCCTGAATGTCCGCGTTAAAGCAAACTCGCCCAGCTTATGCCCCACCATGTTTTCAGTAATAAAGATGGGGACATGACGCCGACCGTCGTGTACTCCGATGGTCATCCCGACCATCTCAGGAACAACAGTCGACCAGCGTGCCCACGTTTTTATCACCGTTTTTTCACCGGAACGGTTGAGCGCTTCGACCTTCTTCATCAGTTTTTCATCAAGGGCCGGGCCCTTCTTAGTTGACCTGGACATATTTACCTACCCCAGATTCTATCTTGTTTATAATTTATTACTTATTATTTCCGCCCCCGCCGCTTCGCTATCAGTTTATCGGAAGCCTTGGGCTTACGGGTCTTATAACCGAGAGCCGGTTTGCCCCAGGGCGTTTTAGGTCCTGGCATTCCTATGGGGCTCCTGCCTTCGCCGCCGCCATGCGGATGGTCGCGGGGATTCATTGCCGAACCTCTCACAGTAGGGCGCCAGCCAAGCCACCGTTTCCTGCCCGCTTTACCGAGCTTGATACCCTGGTGGTCGACATTCCCCACCTGCCCGATGGTAGCCAGACAGGTACTCCTTATTCGCCTTGATTCGCCGGAGGGCAGTCTGATAAGGGCGTATTCCCCTTCCTGGGCGACTATCTGTGCTGACATTCCCGCGCTGCGCACCATCTGCCCGCCTTTCCCCGGCTGCATCTCGATATTATGTATTAACGTGCCACTGGGGATATTCTTTAGCGGCAGTGCATTCCCCGGCCTTATCTCGGCATCCTCACCTGCCTTGACGGTATCACCCACTTCCAGCTCCAGAGGAGCGAGGATGTAACGTTTATCGCCATCGGCATAGTGAATGAGGGCGATACGCCCCGACCGGTTGGGGTCGTACTCAATCGATGCAACCCTGCCCGGAACGCCGGTCTTATCCCGTTTAAAATCTATAATACGGAGCTTTCTTTTCGCTCCGCCGCCGCGGTGACGGACCGTTATTCTGCCCTGGCTGTTACGCCCGGCTTTCTTTTTCAACGGTAACACTAGCGACTTTTCCGGTCTGCTCTTTGTTATTTCTTCAAAAGTCGCTCCGGTCATACCGCGTCTCCCCGCGGAGGTTGGCCTATATACTTTTACTGCCATTCTTTAATCTATTTCTCCCGGTCTCTCTTTATATACTGAGATTATTAAGTGCCCTCGAAGAACTCTATCGTATTCCCAGGCTTAAGAGTGACAATCGCCTTTTTCCACGGATGAGCAGGGAGTACACGCCTCCCCAGCATCCGTCTTTTACCGCGCATATTTACCACATTAACCTTGGTTACTTCAACCTTAAAAGCCTTCTCCACCGCCTGCTTAATCTGGGGTTTATTCGCCTCTCTGGCAACTTCAAAGGCGTATTTACCCTCAGCCTGCATGATTGTAGTCTTTTCAGTTATTAGCGGGCGCCGCAACACCTCGTACAGGTTCATTGCTTCCTCCCTCGGATGGTTTCTCGCCCCATAACTCTTCCACTTTACTTACCGAAGCCACGGTCATCAACAGTTTCTTGTGTGAAAGGATATCGACCACGTTAAGCAGGTTTGCCGGTATCGTCTTTACCCGCGGCAGGTTGCGGGCTGATTTTATCACATTTTCTTCCGCCCCGGCGGTAACGATAATAGCCGATGAGTCAATTCCCAGTGCCTGCATAATCGCCGCCATCTCTCTTGTCCTGGGCTGTTCGAGATTCAGTTCATCCATAACAACCAGCTCATTCTCGCTAACCTTTGCCGAGAGTACGCACCTCAAAGCCAGCCGGCGCATTTTACGGGGCATATCCTGCCGGTAGCTCCTCGGTTTCGGTCCAAAAGTAGTACCTCCGCCCCGGCGTATCGGTGATTTCTTGCTGCCTGCTCTGGCGTAACCGGTACCTTTCTGGCGGAACAGCTTTTTGGTGGAACCTGCTACCTCGCCGCGCGTTTTGGTACTGGCGGTCCCCTGGCGGGCGTTAGCCTGTTGTCTTACCACCGCCTGATGCACCAGCGCCTGATTAAAGGGCACGCCGAAAACGTACTCGCTAATATCAATATTGCCGGTCTCTTCTCCGCCGATATTATAAACAGGAACCTGCACTTACTTTTTCCCCTTGTTTGTTTTCTTTATCAGAAGCAGCCCGTTTTTATTTCCGGGAACCGCGCCTTTGACCAGTAAAAGGTTACGGTCGGGGTCCGTTTTCAAAACTTCAAGGTTACGCACCGTTATCCTGTCGCCACCCATGTGTCCCGCCATGCGAGTCCCTTTAAAAACCCTGCCCGGCGAGGAAGTGGCGCCTATCGAACCCGGATGGCGGTGACGGTCCGACTGCCCGTGAGTTTTGGGGCCTCCGGCAAAACCGTGGCGCTTGACCACGCCGGCAAAGCCCTTGCTCTTCGACACGCCGGCAACATCCACCCTGTCACCTGCCTCGAAAAGGCTGACATCGATTACGTCGCCGATGTTCACATCTCCGATATCATCCATCCTGAATTCGCGGAGATATCTGAACTCTCCGTTCCCTTTCAGGTGTCCCCTCTCGGGAGACTTCAGCCTTTTTACCGCGCCGAAGCCGCACTGGACGGCATTATAGCCTTCTTTATCAACGGTCTTAATCTGTATTACGGTGCACGGACCGGCCTCGACGGCTGTTACCGCTTCCGCAGTGCCGTTTTCCATAAATACCTGGGTCATTCCCAGTTTTTTCCCTATTATTCCCTGTACCATATTTTTATAATTCCGTCCGGTTTTATATCTTGATATCTATTTCGACCCCGGAGGGCAGGTTCAGTCCGGTAAGAGCGTCTATCGTCTTCGAGGTTGTCTCGATTATATCGATAAGGCGCTTATGTGTCCGTATCTCAAACTGCTCCTGTGAGTCTTTATCGATAAAAGGCGAGCGGATAACGCTGTATTTCTTGATGCGGGTCGGCAGCGGTACCGGGCCGGAGACAACCGCCCCGGTGCGTTCCACCGTTTCCACAATCTGCTCGGCAGCCTGGTCAACCAGCCTGTGGTCAAAACCCTTTATCTTGATGCGTATTGTCTGTCTGGGCATACTTTTAATAACCTGCTTTATTCGTAATTTGAGCTACCTGCTCTGCGGGTAGCTCCTGATAACGACAAAATTCCATTGCGTGAGTAGCCCTGCCCTGCGTTTGAGACCTGAGGCTGGTAGTATAGCCAAAGGCCTCTGCCAGAGGGATAAGGGCGTGAATAGTGCACGTCTCGACATAAGTCTCAATAGATTCGATGTGTCCTCTTCTCGAATTAAGGTCGCCGATAATATCGCCGAGAAACTGCTCCGGCGTAACGACCTCCAGTTTCATAATAGGCTCCAGAATGATAGGTTTGGCTTTAGCCACGCCGCTCCTCAACGCCATCGAGCCAGCCATTTTAAAAGCCAACTCCGAAGAGTCGACTTCATGATAACTACCGTCATAAAGGGTTGCTACAATATCAACTACCGGATAATTAGCCAGCACACCCGTCTCCATTGCTTCCCTGATTCCGGCTTCGATTGCCGGGATATAATGCTTGGGTATAGCGTTACCTCTTATACTATTGACAAACCGCAAACCGCTGCCGCGTTCTCCGGGTTCAAGCTCGAGTAAGACATGGCCGTACTGGCCGTGTCCGCCGGTCTGCCGGATGAACCTGCCTTCTGACTGTACCGGGACGGTGATAGTCTCTTTATAAGCGACGCCGGGCCTGCCGACCTTGGCACCTACTCTGAATTCACTGAGCAGCCTGTTGACTATTACCTCGAGGTGAAGCTCGCCCATCCCTGAAATAACCGTCTGTCCGGTCTCACTGTTATAATCCACCCTGAAAGTGGGGTCTTCTTCGGTCAGTTTCTGGAGAGCCGCCCCCATCTTGTCCTGGTCGACATTTGTCTTGGGCTCGATAGACACTGAAAGCACCGGCTCGGGGAAACTGATGGCTTCGAGGAGTACCGGATGAGAGGTATGGCAGAGAGTATGGCCGGTAAAGGTATTCTTGAGGCCCAGTGTAGCCACGATTGACCCGGTGTCGGCCTCTTCTACCTCCTCCCGCCGGTTGGCATGCATTAATAATAACCGCCCGAAACGCTCTTTCTTGCCGATAGTCGAGTTATATACCTGCGCTCCAGCTTCTACCTTGCCGGAATAGACCCTGAAATAGACCAGTCTGCCGACAAACGGGTCCGAGACCACCTTGAAAGCAAGGGCGGTAAAGGACGCCTCATCATCGGCCGGGCACTCTACCTCTGCACCCCTGACATTAACAGCCTTCACCGGGGGCACATCCTCAGGTGAAGGCAGGTAGTCAACGATAGCATCGAGCAGCGTTTGCATACCTTTGTTCCTCAATGCGCTGCCGCAAAGAATGGGAACTCCCTTATTAGCCAGGGTCACCCTTCTCAAGGCAGCCTTGAGCTCGTTAGCGGAAACACTGCGCCCTTCCAGGTAAGCCATTAAAATGTCGTCATCCATTTCAGCAAGCTTTTCAACCAAAGCCTGGCGTTGCTCGTTGCACCTTGCAGCTTCCGATTCGGGGATGGGCACCTCCTCGGGCTCCGAGTCAAGATTGCCATCGAAGCTCCAGGCCCGCTCTTCCACAAGGTCAATCACGCCCCGGTACGACTCCTCAATGCCCAGCGGCAACTGAATGGTCAGGGGTTTAGCCCGCAACCTCTCTTCAATCATGTTGATTGTGCGCTGATAATTGGCGCCAACCCTGTCCATCTTATTAATAAAACAAATCCGCGGCACGCGGTATTTATCTGCCTGCCGCCAGACGGTTTCCGACTGTGCTTCGACTCCGGCAACGGCATCAAAAACCACCACGCCGCCGTCAAGGACTCTGAGGCTGCGTTCAACCTCGGCGGTAAAATCGACATGCCCGGGCGTATCGATGATATTGATACGGCAGTCCTGCCAGTAGCAGGTAGTGGCGGCAGCCGTGATGGTTATACCGCGCTCCTTCTCCTGGTCCATCCAGTCCATTACCGCCGTGCCTTCATGCACCTCACCGACCTTGTAAGTACGGCCCGTGTAATACAGAATCCTTTCGGTGACGGTGGTCTTACCGGCATCGATATGGGCTATAAAAGCCATGTTACGGATATACGTTAACGGGAAACTCCTGGGCACAATCTTACCCCTCGACTCTGTTTTATTTGAAACTGAACTTCTTACCATAGCATCGTTACTGGTTGGTAGATGATACCCTACCATCTGTAGTGGGCGAATGCCCTGTTAGCCTCCGCCATACGGTGGGTATCATCACGTTTCTTAACAGTGACTCCCTGCCCTTTGGAGGCATCGCTGAGCTCAGCTGCAAGTTTCTCACTCATAGATTTGCCCTGTCTTGCCCGGGCCGAGGCTACAAGCCAGCGTAAAGCCAGAGTTAGGCTCCGTTCAGGGCTAACATCGACCGGCACCTGATAGGTAGCACCCCCGATACGGCGTGATTTTACCTGGAGCTGGGGAGTTGCATTCCTTACCGCCTGTTGCAGCACGGTAAGGGCCGGCTGAGACTCCCTGTCCTCCATCACTTCAAGGGCGCCGTAGACAATTTTCTCGGCTTTACTCTTTTTTCCATCAAGCATTATTTTATTTATCAACCTGGATACCATCACATTATGATATCTGGCATCGGGAAATATTTCTCTTTTCGTAGCCTGACTCCGTCGCGACATTTTTCCTCCTAAGCGGTCTCGCCCGTAGTCCTCGCCCGTTTGGTTCCGTATTTACTGCGGCCCTGCCGCCTTCCTACCACGCCGGTGGTATCCATCGTACCGCGTACTATGTGGTAGCGGACGCCGGGCAGGTCCTTCACCCGCCCGCCTCTGACCAGGACTACCGAGTGCTCCTGCAGCTCGTGCCCCTCGCCGGGAATATACGCCGTTACCTCCATCCCGTTACTCAGCCGCACCCTGGCTATTTTACGCAGCGCCGAGTTCGGCTTCCTCGGGGTGGTGGTCTTTACCTGGACGCAGACCCCGCGCTTCTGCGGAGACCCTTTACCTTCCACCATCCTGTTCCTCAAGGCATTAAAGGTATAACGCAGTGCGACAGTCTTGGCTTTCTTGGCCGTTTTCTTACGTCCTTTACGGACAAGCTGGTTAATAGTCGGCATATTATATTATCTCCTACAATCAAAATGGATG
Organism: uncultured Dehalococcoidales bacterium; assembly: GCA_964499775.1. Classification (GTDB taxonomy): domain Bacteria; phylum Chloroflexota; class Dehalococcoidia; order Dehalococcoidales; family UBA2162; genus MGML01. The sequence continues at coordinate 38,872 of CAZCMK010000009.1, forward strand.
AGCACTAGCCCACCCAAATGACGGATTGAAGGTCATATTCAATCCATCAGCCTGCTACTGAGCTATAAAACGCTAAATAAGAAGTCTATCATAGCGCCAGCCTACATGTCAACTTTTTTAATATCGTTTTATTACGTTTGTTATATATATACTAACCGGCTCTCATTGCGCAGCCGGCAGGCTCTCTGATAGTATCTACTTGCTTGCCAGATTACACGCGTCATCTGGTACTAGCTAGATACAAGATGATTGAAGACGTTTATTACAAGAAAGAGATACTGCTGAAAGACCACGGACACACATTGCGGTTCCGGGTCTCGCAGGACTTATTCAGCAGCTACCAGATAGATATCGGCACTAAATTTCTACTGAGGACTATTTCCACCGATACCGACACCGACGCCTACCGGAAAATCCTCGACCTCGGCTGTGGCTACGGACCGATAGGTCTGACCCTGAAAAAGCTGAAAAACAATCGGAGCGTCCACATGGTGGACAGAGATGCCCTTGCGATAGAGTACTCGCGGCAGAATGCGGAATTGAACCAGCTATCAGGCGTTGAAATATACGGGAGCCTGGGGTACGACGATGTAGGCGTAACGGACTTCGACCTCATTGTTTCCAACATTCCGGGTAAAGCCGGAGAGCCGGTGATTTCCCACTTTTTGCAGGACTCCATTCACTATCTGAGAAGGGGAGGACTCGTCGCCGTCGTTATAGTCGCACCCCTGGAACAGACCGTCGCCGATATTCTGGATAATACACCGAATATCAACGTACTATTCAGAAAAAACCGGTCGGGTCACGCAGTTTTTCATTACGCATTTTCCGGTGAAAAATCCGAGCCAGAACAGAAAGCCTTCGAGAGAGGCGTATTTCACCGTGACAGTATTACGATGTCCTACCGCGGGGTGACGTATACAATGCAAACAGCCATTGGTCTAAACGAGTTCGACTCTCTCAGCTTTCATACCAAGCTATTGATGGAAGGAATATACAGTCTTAAAAATGCCACCTTTAGACGCGTTCTGGTGTTTAACCCCGGGCAGGGGCACATATCCGTGGCGCTGTGTAAACTATGCAAACCAGAGAATATCATCCTGGTCGACCGCGACCTGCTGAGCCTGAGGTACTCAAAGATGAACCTTTTACTCAACGGATGTTCCGCGGAGAGCATCGACCTGACACATCAGGCGGGCATCGGCGTGGATATCCTGCAGCCGGTGGACCTTATCGCCGGGGTACTAAGGGAAACCGAAGGGACCAGAGCTATCAACGCGGTAATCCGGAGGATAAGCGAGCAGCTTACGCCGGGAGGGACCGCCCTGCTGGCAGGCAGTTCTACTGCGGTAACCAGGGTGGTGAATTTTTTACAGTCTCAGAACCTCCTCAGGCTTAAAACACGCCAGCGGCGGAAAGGCAACAGCCTCCTTATCCTAGAGCGGAAATAGTAATTAATCATTTCTTTCTCGCCACAACTGCTATCCAGTCGCCGCCTTCCTCGTATGGAGTGCCGGTAAGGTCATTCCAGACCTGCACAATGTTAAATCCTGCTTTCTCCAGTACCGCAGTTATAGACTGCAGGTTATAGTCATGAAACCAGTCACGGTACACTGCTATACGGTCATCATCCACTACTATATACTGGTCCAGCCAGACATCGTGTTCGGGATAGTCAAATCCCTCTTCCAATACGATGTGTTTGCCCGGACGCCACAGGCCGCCGTCAAACACATACCAGTGGTTTTTTGCTCCTTCTTTCCTTCTTTGCGCTCTGGTCGAAACATCGAAGATAAGCTGGCCGTCCAGCTTTAAGGCTTTACGTATTTTTCCAAGAAGATAATCCAGTCTATCCTCAGGGAAGGTACTACACTCACCGTAAATCTGCACTACCACGTCGAACTCACCAGAATACTCGATATCAAAGAAGTCGGCGCAAATGTACTCGATTTCCAGTCCGTTGTCCCTGGCATACCTCGTTGCGTATTCGAGCGACCTCCGGGATATATCTACCCCGGTTAACTTCATCCCTTTCCGGCAGAGCCGGCTGGCGTACAATCCCGGACCGCAACCGAGGTCGAGTACCCTATCGCCCGGCTTTAGAGTACCGGAGGAAACTAGATTATCTGTTTCTTTATCGATAATATCAATTCGCCTACTGGCGGCATCGTATTCCTGGTTGAGATGCGCCTCAAGCATGCCCTCCGAAATATACTCATCATCCCAGAATTTTGGTTCACCCGGCTCGAACAACGGGGGTCTTGCGAAATACTCTTTCAATTCTCTAAAAATATCTTTATTCATTATTATATTCGTTCCCGTATCTGTAATTGTCAGGTTTATCTATTGTCTGCTATTTCCACTGGCTGCTATAAAGGCTCGAATACTACAAATATGTCGCCAATAGCTTCACTTCAGGCTCAAAATGTGGTATAATGAAGGCGATGGTAACTTCATTATCAAGATATTGTACCAGTTGCCTTTCAGCTTTTTCTACAACATACCTTTTTGCTCTCAAACACCCTTACTTTGAAGTCTCATATCATCGTTTCCTATTACACCATTCAGGGAGATAATACCAGCTATGACCGAAAAAACCACTGCAAAAACCAGGAAAAAGGATAAATCTAAAGAATATTCAGCCAAGGATATTCAGGTCCTCGGCGGCAGGGAAGCGGTACGCCGCCGACCGGGTATGTACATAGGCAGCACCGACCAGTACGGGCTGCATCACCTTGTCTATGAGATTGTCTATAACAGTATCGATGAAGCGATGGCCGGTACTTGCGACAAAATCCTCGTCACGCTTCTGCAGGACAACTCTGTCAGAGTCGAGGACAATGGCCGCGGTATTCCGGTGGAAATACACCCCACCACCAAGACATCAGCTCTGGAAACGGTGATGACGGTACTGCACGCCGGAGCCAAGTTCGGCGGTAAGACATACCAGGTATCCGGAGGACTTCACGGCGTCGGGGCTTCAGTGGTCAATGCCCTTTCATCATGGTGTAAAGTTAGCGTTAAACTAAACGGAAAAGTATACGAGCAAGAATATAAACAGGGTATACCCCAGGGCAAGGTTTCCGAGACCGGCAAGACAGATGAAACCGGACTGACCACGACATTCCTTGCCGATGAGGAAATATTCGGCAATGCCAGGTATATTTTCGCCACCCTCAGCGATCGGTTCCGGGAGATGGCTTACCTTAACAAAGGACTTGAAATTAATGTCGTAGACGAAAGGGACGATAACGAAAGGACTTTCTACTTCGAGGGCGGAATCAGCAGCTTCGTGCGCCACCTTAACCGCGGCAGAGACGTCCGCCACCGCCAGCCTATCTACATAAACAAAGCGGTAAACAGCACCGTGGTCGAGGCTTCACTCCAGTATAACGACGGTTTTAACGAGACCGTGCTGAGTTTCGCCAACTGCGTAAACACCGCCGACGGCGGCAGCCACCTTACCGGATTCCGCACTGCGCTTACCCGCGTCCTGAACGACTTCGCTCATCGGGGCAAGTTCCTCAAGGACGACGACCCCAATCTTACCGGCGAAGATGTCAGAGAGGGCCTTGCCGCCGTTATCAGCGTCAAGCTTTCCGAGCCGCAGTTCGAGGGGCAGACCAAGGGCAAACTCGGGAACCCGGAAACTAAGGGCATCGTCGAAAGCGTGGTAGGAGAGGGCCTTTCGGCTTATTTCGAAGAACACCCCGACGACCTTAAGAGAATAATGGAGAAGTGCATTCTCGCCGCCAAAGCCAGAGAGGCGGCGAGGAAGGCACGCGACCTTATTGTTAAGAAGAGCAACCTGCTCTCCGCAACATTACCCGGCAAACTTGCCGAGTGCTCGGAAAAAGACCCCTCCCTCTGCGAGCTTTACCTGGTCGAGGGAGACTCTGCCGGCGGTTCCGCCAAGCAGGGCAGAAATCCCCGCTTCCAGGCAATCCTGCCGCTGCGGGGTAAAATCCTCAATGTAGAAAAAGCTCCTTCGGATAAGATGCTCGCCCACGCGGAAATCCGCGCCATCATTACCGCTCTGGGTGCCGGTATAGACGAGGAAATCGACCTTTCAAGGCTGCGTTACCACCGCGTTATTCTGATGACGGACGCCGACGTGGACGGCTCTCATATCCGCACACTGCTACTTACCTTCTTCTTCCGCCACATGGCGGAGCTGATTAACCAGGACCACCTTTACATCGCCCAGCCCCCGCTTTTCCGCGTCAAGCATGGCAAGACTGAAAAATGGGTTTACTCGGAACAGGAAAGAGATGAAGCGCTGACAGAATTTAAAGGCGCCAAGAACGTGGACATACAGCGCTACAAGGGTCTGGGTGAGATGAGCGCCGAGCAGCTCTGGGAGACTACCATGAACCCGGAGAGCCGTACCCTGCTTGCGGTAAATATCGAAGACGCCGTCGACGCCGACTATATATTTCACACCCTGATGGGAGAAGAGGTCCCGCCCCGCAAAGCCTTTATCCAGGCACGCGCCAAGAGCGTTCAAAATTTGGATGTGTAAGCACGACTAAAACACCCCTTTCCTTGAAGGAGCTCTCTCATAGTGACCTATGTTCTAGTAACCACTGGTCAGGCTATGTGTCATCCTTATCATCCACCTATCCAGCTAGATAAGTTATTACTCAAGGAGCAGATGCAAAAAAGAGGCTATATCTTGTTGCCCTCTAGGAAATAGGTGTATAATTGCCGTGATCGGAGAACTTCGCTTTTGAACTCTTGGTGAAGAGGAGGTAACTGCGTGAGCCCACCAGACTATACGATAGATCCCAATCTTTTCGTTAGTGGTACAGTGTGCATCGAAGCCAACCCTAAAAATACGCAGAAAACCAATCTCCGTAGAGAAAACTGCTTTGTCGCAGCTTTTTCGGGTGGGTTGCCGCCGGAAAACGTTCGTATCGAAGAGATAATGCAAGCCATGGAAACAGCCATCAATCAGGCGTGTACTAAAATGGGGCTACCTTCAGTCAATGCTAACGCCTTTAATAACGCGCGCGGGTCATGGTTTGAATTGTTGGTGGCAATCACACTCTGGAACATCAGGATAGAAAGACCTGAATTTCAGTCAAACGTGTTGGTAAAGCTCCCCAGCGTCGGATCTTTGAAGTTCATCGATCTTTTTGAACCCAGAGCTCGTACTATGTTAAATGAACTGGAAACTTCACTCAGCCTGAAGGGGGTCAACTTGGTCACTTCAAATCCTGACATATTATGTGTGAGGAATCTCCAGGACGTAGATCCGAGAAAGGAGTTTCAAACAAAGTTCCTCAACGCAAGTCAAGATTGCATATCAATCGTTACAAACGCATACACCAAGATAGTCAGCAAGTGCAATCATGATAGCATTAGGTTTGGGTTGGCACTAAAATCTTCTACTAGGCCGGACCGTAGGCTGCAGATTCCGCATGAAGGTAGTATTTTGAAAGCAATTAATGCTCATTTACAAACCCGCTTTTGGGACGCAAGCCATAACATTTACTACTATGCGGCAACCGCTTCACCCATTAAACAAGCGGATATAGAAGCTTTTAAGACAGCAGCCACGCACTCTATTACTGATGTCAACGTTAAGCCTATGCCTGCCGTAGATAAGTCCTTTTACCTCGCCACTCTATCTGATGTCAAATCTATGTTTGAAGATTGCATGACAGTCACAGATAATTAGTCCTAGAGTTTGAAAACCAAGATAGCTTCTTTGTCGATAGCAGCACCAAACTCCCTCATCTTCGGTAGTCTCTTGCTGGGTAACCTCCGATAATGGGCCACCTCCAATGGTAATCCTATTGCGTCCATAAGCTCTGCTGTTATTTGGGCGTTGTTCAGGATAGTCCTGTGAAGAACTCTGCTTCCAATCACTATGATGACTCTTTGCCGGACTACCCTAGCGATTTGCCTAAGGGCTACGTAGTAGTCAGAGTAGAATGAGACTGCCTCCCGAACGGCTACTGGGTTATCTTTCATGGCTTCCAAGGAATTGAAAAGCGTTAACGATGGTGGGACAACCCTATCAGCTTTCCCCCACCCTAGACTAAGCTTTTTAGAATCACTTAACTCTTGTCGACTATAACCAAGCCAATAGAGCATATTCTTAGCAAACTGAGTGTAGTTAACGCCATTTCTCTCGTCTCCATAAGGGGGCGAGCAGATAACAGCATCTAGGCTTTCATTGGAGAGTGTGAGTTGACGGCTGTCTTCCTTCTCTACATCTGCTTTTACGGATACCGGCAACTGTGGTATTCGCTGTACTGCAAGCCTCACCTGACTTGCAAATTCAGCGAATATGTCTGGATTGAATCTCTCTTGCTCTGGAGCGCTCATACGCCTCAGACGAACCTCGTTTCTGTAAGTAAGACTGACATTTCGTACCGTTGTGGAGAAAAGGACTCGGAATAGTGTGCGTAAGTCAGGTGACTCAATGGCATCAATGGAAACCTTCAATGCCGTTAAAGGTAAGAGCATATATTCCTTGAACCAGAATTCCACATATTCTGACTTCCTAAAACGCAATGGAGGTCCATTGTAGCCTTTAGCTTGGTTAATAACCTGCGCCCCCATCCTCGCGATATTCTTATCGTCAATGTACGTAGTCTTTGCTTTTGAAACTAGCACCGCAAGGTTATTTATATCTCGACCTACGGCCTTTCGCCCAGACCGGATAGCCTCGACAAGCACCGCTCCGCCTCCACAGAATGGGTCAAGGACTGAGCCTCCGGGTGGGATATACGTGTCAATCAATTTCCGAGCCAAGGCTGGTATCATCGCAGCGACGTAGGTATGGATGGCATGAGTTGAGCACCGCGTATCTTGACCTTGAAAGTCCCAGGCACCATCTGGTAATCCCTGCCCGACTGACTTAAATGAATCGTTGTGTTTCAGTGGACTTGTAGCTATGGACACTCTTCTCTCCCTTACTCCTTTTAGCCTGTTTTACCGCCTGCCCTATCAGAAAGTGCATTTCCCAAAGGGTCGATTACCTCAGTTACTCTATTCTAGTTAATCTCCTCACCAGTCACTTTTCATTCTTCTCTTCGTATCTTTCTATTTCCTTAGGCACTGCCTTTTTTAGTATCATCCCTGCGATATCTGCCAAACTCCGGCCGAAATAAGAACTATCCTCTATCTCTCCCAACTTCACAATTTGTTCTTTTAAATCTGGAGAGGTAGTTAATGGGTCATAAGAAAAAGTTGCCCTCTCTCTTACGACTGCGATACCTGTTTGCCTCGACCGTTTTGCCATTGCACTACTCTGCATTAATGTACATCACTTTACTGCAGCATACATCATTATACTTCAGCTGTCAATAGTTTTTGCAAATTAGCCTTTCAGTTTCTTCAGCAGAAAGGCGATATTCTTGCCGAAGTTCCAGGCGGTGTTCATGCCTTCTTCGTCTTTAGTTACCTCGCCTTTCTCACGTCCGAAGGCGACATTCCAGTAAGTGGAGCCCGGTACATAGAATCCCAGGAGGTGA
>CAZCMK010000010.1:0-42790 GCA_964499775.1 uncultured Dehalococcoidales bacterium
ACCGTCTTGCCTTTGAATTCCGGACTTCCAGGATACCACCGAACTTGAACTCGGTAGGTACGCCTGCTTTAAGGAGCACGCCATTCGTCACCACACTGCAAACGGTGGCGAGACCGATTTTACCCTCCGGCACGATTACCGAGCCGAGTTTCTCACCTTCGTTTCCCACTGCTACAAGGTCACTGACACACAGGCTTGACCTGAACGCTTCTTTCATTGCAGACACCGCTTTTTTAAACCTGTCTATATCGAAGAGTGACGTGTTTATCGACAGCTTACCGGTGCGTTTTACGGGGTCGAATGTGGTCTGGTAGGCGAGTGTTTCGAGCTTCTCTCTGACGAACCCAAGGTGCAGAGGCGCCAGCGCTTCTTTGACTTCCTGCTGTCCCAGCGGCGTAATCTCCCTGCCGTCATGACCCGCCGGCTGAGTATAGCCGCGTTCGTCGGCAATCCTCAGGTGATACCTGACCGCTCTTTCGCTTAAGAATATCCCCTCCTGCTCAAGCCGGCGGGCAATGGTAATCGACCCGAGAGGTTCCGAAGATTCACTCAATATTTTAAGTATCAATATAAGCTTGCTTTCCGCATCCGAGCCAACAGCCTGTTCCATAAGATAATCTACACCTCCCCGGGATGATTTACGGTTTCCATATCACTCCTGTTTTTTACCCGAACCGATAATATCCCTGTGGTAGTCCTGCAAGGATTTTACCCCTGACTTTCCCTTGCGATAAGCGGTTATGCCTTTCACGGCGGCTTTCGCCGCAGCAAGGGTGGTAATATAGGGCACCCTGTATTTGATTGCCGCTTTGCGGATATACGAATCATCGTGCGTGCTCAATTTTCCCACCGGAGTATTGATAACCAGTTGAACCTCCCGGTCCTTGATGGCATCCGTAATATTGGGCCTGCCTTCGTACTCTTTAAGTATTGGCTCGGAAGGTATTTCCAGGTCGTTAAGGTAGGCATGAGTACCCGCCGTGGCTTTTATCCTGAATCCGAGGTCGGCAAACTGCCTGGCTATCTTTCCCGCTTCCCGACGGTCTTTTTCAGCGACGGTAATGAGCACGGTACCTTCTGTCGGCAGGGGTGTTACTGCCTCCTGGGCTTTCCAGAAAGCCAGGTCAAAGGAATCGGCGATGCCCAGCACTTCGCCGGTGGACTTCATTTCCGGTCTGAGTAAAGGGTCTACGTCCGGAAACATGGTGAAAGGAAAGACCGATTCCTTGACCCCGAAATGCGGTACCTTGTTTTTTTTCAGGTCGAGGTCTTTGATTTTTTTACCCATTATCAACCGGGTAGCCAGGCGCGCCATCGGAATGGCGCAAACTTTGGATACCACCGGGACGGTACGTGAAGCACGCGGGTTAGCCTCAATCACGTAGACTACATCCTCGCATATGGCGTACTGTACGTTCATCAGGCCGACGACATGCAGCTCCCCGGCGATACGGCGGGTGTAATTTTCGATGGTATCGATGTGTTTCTGAGGTAGACTTACCGGCGGTAAAACACAGGCGGCGTCGCCCGAATGCACGCCGGCATACTCGATATGCTCCATTATCGCCGGAATAATAACTTCTTCGCCGTCAGACAGAGCGTCGGCTTCGGTCTCGATTGCATTCTCCAGATAGCGTTCGATAAGGACGGGCCTGCCCGGCATAACGGTAACCGCCGCAGTTACGTAATGTCTCAGTTCCGCCTCATCGTGGACTATCTCCATGCCGCGTCCGCCCAGGACATAGGACGGGCGGACAATGAGGGGGTAGCCGATGTTTTTGGCAATAGCCAGGGCTTCATCCAGGCTGGTGGCGGTGCCCGATTCCGGCATGGGAATACCGTACTTCTGCATCATCTCCCTGAACCGACCCCGGTCAGAGGCGATATCTATGGAGTTAACCGACGTGCCGAGTATGTTAACGCCCGCCTTCTCCAGCTCCTCGGCTATATTGAGCGGAGTCTGACCGCCGAACTGGACAATCACCCCGATGGGCTTCTCCGTATTGTAGATATTTATCACGTCTTCAACTGTAAGTGGCTCGAAATACAGCTTATCGGACGTATCGAAGTCGGTAGAGACCGTTTCCGGATTGCAGTTGACCATTATCGTCTCGTACCCGTCGTCTCTCAGGGCGTAAGAGGCGTGAACGCAGCAGTAATCGAACTCGATTCCCTGGCCGATTCTTATCGGGCCGCTGCCGATAACTATGGCTTTCTTTCTATCGGTAGGCTGTGCCTCGTCTTCCGTCTCGTAAGTGCTGTAGTAGTAAGGCGTGCTGGCATCGAACTCAGCGGCGCAGGTATCCACCGTCTTGTAGACAGGCCGGATGTCCCAGCTTTCCCGGAGCTCATTTACCCGCCGGCGGTCCGAACCGGTAAGCTGCGCTATCTGCTCATCGGAGAAACCGTTCCTTTTCACCTGCCGCATTAACTCCGGAGTCAGAGGCTGAGAACCGAGCATAAGCTCCATGTTAACGATATGCTGGAGTTTGGTGATGAACCACAGGTCAATCCTGGTGCGCTCGGAAATAGCCTCAGGCGTAAACCCTTTTCTGAGGGCGGACATTATCGCCCATATCCTCAGGTCATTTGGCTCGAGAGGATAGGAATTTATATCCGTTAACCACTCCCAATCCGGGTCTTCCCAGAGGAGTGACGACCTGTTTGACTCCAGTGAACGTACCGCCTTCTGAAGGGCAGCCTCGAAACTCCGGTCGATAGCCATTACTTCGCCGGTGGCTTTCATCTGGGTGCCGATAGCACGGTCATCCGAGGAAAATTTGTCGAACGGCCAGCAGGGGATTTTTACCACCACATAGTCCAGCGCCGGCTCGAATGAAGCCATCGTTTTACCGGTTATCTGGTTGGGAATCTGGTCCAGGGTCCTGCCTACAGCGATTTTCGAAGCTACACGGGCAATGGGATATCCGGTAGCTTTACTGGCAAGAGCCGAGCTGCGGCTGACCCGCGGGTTGACCTCTATCACGTAATACCTGCTGCTCGCCGGGTCGAGGGCAAACTGGACATTGCAGCCGCCTTCTATTCCCAGTGCCCTTATGATATTAAGACTCGCCGTACGGAGCATCTGGTATTCTTTATTGGTCAGCGTCTGGCTGGGAGCGACGACTATGCTATCTCCGGTGTGCACTCCCATCGGGTCGAAGTTCTCCATATTACAGACGGTAATGCAGTTATCGACACTATCCCGCATTACCTCGTATTCAATCTCTTTCCAGCCGGCAACGGATTGCTCCAGCAGCACCTGCTGAATAGGACTGTTCGAGAGACCTCTTGATACCACCGTCTCCAGCTCTTCCATGTTATTGGCAATGCCGCCGCCGGTACCGCCGAGGGTGTAGGCAGGACGGACTATCAAAGGCAGGCCGAGCTCTCTGACAACTTCTCTTGCCTGTTCCAGATTATTTACGGTGTAACTTCCCGGCACCGGTTCACCGATGCTGATAAGCAGCCGTTTGAACAATTCCCTGTCCTCGGCGTTTCTTATCGTCTGGATGGAAGTTCCCAGACTTCTGACACCGTATTTATCGAGAATACCGGCATCTGCCAGGGCTACGGCGAGGTTGAGCCCGGTCTGTCCACCGAGGGTAGGGAGAAGCCCGTCCGGCCTCTCCTTTTCGATTATTCTGGTAATCATGTCGACGGTTAAAGGTTCGATGTAAACGATATCGGCGATGCCTTCATCGGTCATAATCGTTGCCGGGTTCGAGTTGACGAGGACGGAGATTATCTCTTCCTCACGCATCGCCTTGCACGCCTGAGCGCCGGCGTAGTCGAACTCCGCCGCCTGCCCGATGATGATGGGTCCCGAGCCTATAATCAGGACTTTAGATGGTTTTTCCGTCAATTAGACCTCTTTCTTTTCCGACACACTCATATTCAGCACTACTTGCCTTTTTATCATCTTTCCTAGCTCATCCCCCGCCTACCGAAGTCCGCCTGAGGCGGACAGCGGGCAGGCCCATACCCCCTCTCCTTTGAAGGAGAGGGGGAAGGATATGATAGGGAGGCTTCGCCTCCCTTAAACCCTTCATTTCTCCACCTCCATATCTGGAGGAACTTCTACACTCTCTTTATATAGTTATATCTCCTTATCTATATCCACTCCCCATTGTGGTGTGTCTAAGAGGGGCACAGCCCCTCTTTCTACTCCTCCCCTTCCCCTTATCGAAGGGGAAGGGGACACAGGGGATAGGGTTACCTTAAAAATTCGAGGGCGAAGCCCTTTATAAATCAATCTTTTTTAGACTCCTTTATCATTTCCAAAAACCTGTCGAAGAGGTAGGTATTGTCCAGGGGACCGGGGGAGGCTTCGGAGTGGTACTGTATGGCAAAAATGGGCAGTTCTTTGTGTTTCAGTCCTTCTACCGTTCCGTCATTAAGGTTTAAATGGGTTATCTCAAGCTCATTACCTATGGTGTCAGGGTCGATTGCATAGCCGTGGTTCTGCGCCGTGATGTGGATTCTACCGTTGGCAAGCTCGCGTACCGGGTGGTTGCCGCCACGATGCCCGAACTTCAGCTTGAACGTACCGGCGCCGAAAGCCCGGGCGATAAGCTGGTTACCGAGGCATATTCCCATAATCGGTTTCTTATCGATAAGCTGTCTGATTGTGTCCACTATATAGTCCAGCAGCGCCGGGTCTCCCGGTCCCGGTGAAAGGAGAATACCGTCCGGCTCCAGGGCAAGGATTTCACCAGCGGAGGTGGTACAGGGAACGGCGGTCACGCTGCAATCAAGCCGGTTCAGCAGACGCAGAATGTTATATTTCAGACCGCAGTCCAGAGCAACCACGTGGTATTTCGGTTCTGCAACCTCAGGGTTCCAGCGGTAAGGCGCTTGAGTGGTTACCTCTTTTACAAAATCGGTGGAACCGTAGTCCGGCATCCTTTTCAGCTCTTCAAGTGCCTGCTCAGGAGTTTTGGTGCTGGTTATCATTCCCATCATCACACCTGCCGAGCGCAGGCGACGGGTGATGGCGCGGGTATCGACACCCTGAATTCCGGCAATCCCACTATCGGCAAGATACCAGTGGATAGTCCTGACGCTGAGATGATGATTGGGTTCCAGGCATTCCTCCCTGACAACAAAACCCCGGACCTGTATCCGTGAGGACTCATAATCAAGCTCATTGACGCCGTAGTTGCCGATAAGAGGGTAGGTAGGAACCAGAATCTGACCGGCATACGAGGGGTCGGTCAGCATTTCCTGGTAGCCTATCATGCTGGTACAGAATACCACCTCACCGGCGGCATCGACTTCGGCGCCGAAGGAGTAGCCGGGGTGTACGGAACCGTCCTCCAGGACTAAAACCGCCTGTTTATTCATATTTCCTTTCTACCCGTATTATCTTTTATAGATGAGCCACATTTGCCTGTCCCGGTAATCAATTATTAACTACAATACAGGCAGGTATTTGTTGAGCTCATATTCGGTTACCTGAGTCCTGTACATATCCCACTCTATTTTCTTGTTCCGGATGAATGCCTCAAAAACGTGGTCTCCGAGTGCTTTACGCACGATTTCACTCTTTTCTGCAAGCTGGACAGCTTCCAGAAGACTTGCCGGCAGGGTGCTTATTCCTCTCTTTGCTCTTTCTTCCTCGCTCATTACATAGACATTTTCTTCCACCGGCTCGGGCGGCTCCATCCCTTTCTCGATACCCTCCAGTCCGGCGGCGAGCATCACGCTGAAGGTCAGGTAAGGATTACAGGCGGGGTCAGGAGATCTGAATTCTATTCTGGTGGCATTTTCTCTCCCGGGTCGGTATTCGGGCACACGGATGAGGTCCGAGCGGTTGCGCCGCGCCCACGAGAGATAGACCGGCGCCTCGTAACCCGGTACCAGTCGTTTGTATGAATTCACCCACTGATTGGCGACGCAGGTGATTTCCGGGGCGTATTTCAGCAGTCCGGCGATATAGTTCCTGGCTATTTTTGAGAGATAGTAGCTATCGCTAGCATCGAAGAAATCGTTCTTGCTGCCCTTGAAAAGAGACTGGTGGACATGCATACCGCTACCGTTTATGCCGAAGACAGGCTTGGGCATGAAAGTGGCATACACTCCGTGATTCAGGGCGACCTGCTTCACCACCAGCCGGTAAGTCATCACGTTATCAGCCATGGTCAGAGCATCGGTATATCTCATATCGATTTCATGCTGGCTTGCCGCAACTTCATGGTGAGAATACTCCACGTCTATGCCCAGCTCCTCCAGGGCAAGGACGCTGTCCCTTCTAAGGTCGGTAGCGGTATCCAGGGGAGTCATATCGAAGTAACCACCGGCGTCCAGCCCTTCCGTGCCGCCGGCATCCTTGAAGTAGAAGAACTCCAACTCGGGCCCCACGTAAAAAGTATAGCCCATGTCAGCCGCCCTTTTTAGGTTCCTCTTAAGAACGTATCTCGGGTCGCCCTCGAACGGCTCACCCTCGGGTCTGAGGATGTCACAGAACATTCTGCCCACGGCGCGGTGCTCGCGCGGCCGCCAGGGCAATAGCTGGAATGTGTCCGGGTCAGGCATCGCCACCATATCACTCTCATCGATACGGGCAAAGCCTTCAATAGAAGAGCCGTCGAATCCCATACCGTTTTCCAGCGCCCCTTCAAGCTCTTCTACGGTGATAGCAAAACTCTTGAGCATCCCCAGGATATCGGTAAACCACAACCTGATAAACTTCACGTCATGGTCTTTAGCCATCTTCAGAACATAATCCCTGGATTCTTCTCTACTTTTACTCATTGTAAAACACCCCCTTGTATATATTCGATATTCGTATAAACAGGATTTCACTCTGGACTAACAGTCTCTTCTCAATCAAACCCTTACGGGAATTCCCCGGTCGGACAGGTATTTTTTTATTTCACTTATCGGGTAAGTCCCGTAGTGAAAAATACTGGCAGCGAGGACGGCGTCCGCCTTACCCTGCACCACCGCCTTATATAGGTCTTCCGGAGTGCCGGCGCCGCCGCTAGCTACGACCGGCACGGAAACGTTTTCTGAGATAGTCTTCAGCAACTCAAGGTCATATCCCGCCTGAGTCCCGTCGGCGTCTATGCTGTTTACCGTTATCTCGCCGGCTCCCAGCTCAACGGCTTTCTTCGCCCACTCGATTGCGTCTATGCCGGTAGCCCTGCCGCCGCCGGTGCCGGTGTGGGTAAATATCTCCCAGCGCATGGAGCTATTACCAGCCGTACGTTTGGCGTCCATTCCCAGCACGATACACTGACTGCCGAACCGCAGGGCGCCTTCTCTTATAAGTGCAGGATTGAGCACGGCCGCCGTGTCAATCGATACTTTATCGGCGCCGGACTCAAGCATCAGCCGCATATCTTCGGTGGTGCGCAACCTGCCGGCGACGGTCAGTGGAATGAATATCTGCCGGGCGGTGCGCTCTACTATGTCCAGCACTATCGGGCGGTCATCACTCGAGGCCGTGATGTCGTAGAAAACCAGCTCATCGGCGCCTTCGTCATTATAGAAAGCGGCAAGCTCCACCGGGTCGCCGACATCCCGGTGGTCACGGTATTTCACTCCCTTGACCACGCGCCCGTTTTTAACATCCAGACAGGGTATGATTCTTTTGGTCAACATTTTTCTACTACCCGCTTTTTAGTTAGTTTCGGTGTTTTTAATGAAATTATCATAGAATTTCAAGCCGAATTCGCCACTCTTTTCCGGATGAAACTGGGTGGCAACCAGGTTTCCTTTCGTAATAACGCTGCATATCGTGACGCCATACTCGGTCTCACCGGCGACCAGGGACTTATTTTCCGGCTCGACATAGTAGCTGTGCACGAAGTAGAAGTCCGTGTTATCCGGTATTCCGCTGAAAACGGGGTGAGATATTTTTTGCTTTACCTGGTTCCACCCCATGTGGGGGACTTTAAGTCCTGCCGGGAGCCTGCGGACCGCCCCGGGAAGTATGTCAAGGCACTCATGCCAGCCGCCTTCCTCGGTCCCGGTAAACAATACCTGCATTCCGATGCAGATGCCGAGAAAAGGCTTATCCTCTTCGATAACGCGACGTACCGGTTCAACGAGTTTCAGGGCTTTCAGGCTCGATACGGTATCACCGGCGGCTCCGACTCCGGGAAAAATTACAGCCCGGGCGGACAGTATATCCTTCGGGCTGTTTGTAACCTTTACCTGGTAGCCCAGTTTACCGAAAGCGTTAACCACGCTGCGTATATTGCCGGCGCCATAATCGATTACGGCTATCATACACCGACCTCTCTCCCGTTCCCAATATAGGGCGGTAAACGGTTGCCGCCTTCCATATAATAGCATCGGTGTTTAACCACTGTCAATACTCCGGTGCAGACTATTTTTATTATAATCTAAATGGTAATTGGAGTGGAAAACGTCAATGGTGATATACTTGTTTATAGAGAGAAGGAGGAGTCTATCATGGAACTAAAAGACGCTATATTACAGAGGAAAAGCATCCGGAACTATAAGGATACCCCCGTACCGGAAGATAAACTGAAGAGTGTTCTTGAAGCAGCCCGCATGGCACCATCCGGCGGCAACAAGCAGCCGTGGAAATTCGTGGTCGTCAGGGACAGCGAGAAAAGAAATCAGCTATCTGAGGCATCGGGTGGACAGAAGCACGTAGGCAAAGCGCCGGTGATAATTGCCGCCGTGACCGTTAATCCGGAAAGCATGATGATGTGTGAAGTCCCGGGCTATCCCGTGGATTTAGCCATAGCCGTGGACCACATGACACTGGCGGCGGTGGACGAAGGACTTGGGACCTGCTGGATAGGCGCTTTCTCGCAGGATAAGGCACGGGAAATCATGGGAGTACCGGATGACCGCAAGATAGTAGCTCTGCTTACACTGGGCTACCCCGATGACCCGGGGAGGCCGAAAACCCGCAAGTCGCTCGACGAAATAGTCTGCTACGAGACATATAAATAATCCGGAATACCAGGCTAAGGACTCCGAATTTACTTTACCAGTACACCTTTGCCGGTGACTTCCTGTTTCGTGTACCAGCTCTGGACAATCCCGACTGCCTCGTCCGGCCGGTCGCAGACCCTGAGCAGGCCCAGGTCTTCAGGAGATATGTATTCTCTTTTCAAAACTGAATTCCTCAGCCAGTCGAGGAAACCCTTCCAGTACTCGCTGTCACAAAGCACTACCGGGAAGGGTCTTATCTTGATTGTCTGAATCAGCGTCAGCACCTCGGTCAGTTCATCCAGTGTCCCCAGTCCGCCGGGCATGATAATAAAGGCGGTGGCATACTTAACCAGCATTACCTTACGGACAAAGAAGTGGTGAAAAGTTATGGTCTTATTAGCATATTCGTTGCTAGCCTGTTCCTCGGGCAACTCGACATTGAGTCCTACCGATGTGGTGCCGGCCCTGAGGGCTCCCCTGTTGGCTGCCTCCATTACGCCGGGACCGCCTCCGGTTATGATGGAAAAACCCAGACTGCCGAGGCGGTAGGCTATTTCTTCCGTACGGGCGTAAATCTCGCTATCCGGTGAGAGCCGGGCTGAGCCGTAGATTGTCACCGCCGGCTCGATACCGCTCAAAGTATCGAAACCTTCCACCAGTTCGCCTATTATCCGGAACATTCGCCACGATTCTTCCTTGGCGAGGTCATTTATTTCATAATTAGGCATCTCTCTTCCTCCATTTGCATCGACCCTGAAAGACAGGGGACGGAATTATTAGTCAAGGACCACCGACTCGCCGTACATGGGCGTTGATACTTTCCAGCCGGTCCGCTGTCTCAGAAAGCGGCCGAACTCCTCCACCGATTTAGCTTCACCGTGAACGACAAATACCCGTCTTGGCGAAATACCTGAGACCCACTTAAATAGTTCGTCCCTGTCGGCATGCGACGAGAAACCGTGTATCTGGGCTATTCTCGCCCTGACCGGGTAGCGCTGACCGAGTATTCTCACGGTCTTCGCTCCGTCTACGATGCTTCGTCCGAGCGTGCCGATAGCCTGGTATCCAATGAATAGAATCGTACTCTCGGGTCGGGTGATATTGGTTACTAGGTGATGTTTTACTCTCCCGCCGGTACACATTCCGGAGCCGGCTATTATCATTACGGTTTCCTTGATATCGTTGAGCGCTTTTGACTCGTTAGCAGTCTGGAGCATCTCGAGTCCGGGAAATTCAAAGGGTGATTTTCTCTCACGCATCAGTTGGGACATTTCCTTATCGAATAACTCCCGGTGCTGTTTGAATACTTCGGTAATTCTTATCGCCATCGGGCTGTCCAGAAAGACCGGTATGTCCGGTATCTCGTCATTCATCAGCAGCTCATTCATGTAATAAAGGACTTCCTGACTCCGCTGCAGGGCGAAGCTGGGTACGATGATATTACCTCTTGCTTTATATGTTGAATTAATGATTTCAGCAAGACTATCGCTTATGTCCGGCGGTTCGTCGTGTGTTCTGTTTCCGTAGGTAGACTCTACAACGGCATAATCTATCTCTTTGAACATGCTTGGGTCGTTTAAAATCGGCCTATCCCACCTGCCGACATCACCTGAAAATAGTAAAGTCCTGGTCTCTCCTTCCTGGCTTACCGTGATTTTTATCATGGACGAGCCGAGAACGTGCCCGGCATCATGAAAGGTCGCCTGAATGCCTTCGCCTACAGGGACGACCTCCCTGTAATCCACCGGCGAAAAGTGGGGGAATGAAGCCTCGGCATCTTCAGTGGTATAGAGCGGTACTTCGGGGTAGGGACCTTTCCTGCCTTCGCGTTCATGACGTCTCTTCTTAAAAGCGGCGTCTTCTTCCTGAAGGTGTGCCGCATCCAGCAGGATTATCCTGGTGATATCAGCGGTAGCAGTGGTGCAGTATATCTTACCGCGGAAGCCGTCCCGCATCAGCTTGGGAATAAGCCCGCAGTGGTCGACATGAGCATGGGTTAGCAATACGGCATCAAGAGAGGCGGGGTCGAAGGAAAAAGGCTCCCAGTTTCTATACCTGAATTTCCTTTCCTGGAAAAGGCCACAGTCGACCAGAAGCCTGGTGTTATTGGCTTCAAGGAGAAATCGGGAACCGGTAACGTTGTGCGCTCCGCCGTAGAAACCGAGTCTAATCTGCAATCTGCACCTCCGCGAATATAGACAATCATTCCATAATACCACCTCGCAAGAAGGTCTGCCAGTAGTGGACACTGTTGTTATCATGCTGTTTCGGTTGTTAATCATACTCACCCCCTTTATCCCCCTCTCACGCAGCACCTTATTTTGCTATACTAATATTCGAAGGCGTGAGAGGGGGAGAGTTTTTTGAGAGAGGGGGCTTCGCCCCCTCTCTCTTTTTACTCCCCTCTATAACCGGGGGGTTTCCCCTATCATCCATCTCAATGGTTCTGGTTGGAGAGGGGTTAGGGGTGAGGTCAAGGTTATTAACCGGATACAAACAGGACCGGTTACTGTCTTCCTGTATGTTATTTAGCCGCGAATTTGGGGCCGTTATACTTATATTCCTTGCCGTCCATCGTCTTGGTGAAGCCCGGAGCCAGCAGAATAGCGTGAAACAGGACGGGCTTGACTATCTTGCGGAAGTTGAGCGGACAGTGCACCAGTCCTCTGGGGATGAAGATTATGGTAGCTTTATCTATCAGATACTGCTCCTGCTCCTCGCCCAGCCAGAAATCTATCTCGGCATCGAAATCGAATACGTCGGGCAGCGTGGCGCCGAGAAAAACCAGATATTCATCGACATCATGGGTATGCGGTTCCTTCTCAAGGTGTATGGGGTCGGTAAAGACCTGCCAGCCCATGTTCATATTGGCTCCGGGAATCTGCACCGCGCCCCTGAAGTACGCCTGGGGGCTGGCGATTCCGGGAAAATTGGACTCCTCTCTGAAATCCGTCAGTACATATTTCTCGTATTTCTTCTCTGCCACTTCTTCACTCCTTTCCGGGTGTTATAGCCTTGCCTTAATAATACCACCTCGTGTCATTCTGAGTCCCGATGAAATCGAGGACGAAGAATCTCTGCTGTTTTCCTCTGAGTCCGGATTCTTCGTCATCCGCCCAGGCGTCCGCCCGAGGCGGACTTAGAATGACGTTTAAGGTAAACCCGGCCGCTATTTCGCCGGTGGTCTTCCTCCGGCACCCGCTGCCGATGGTGATAAAACGACATCGATAAACATTATCGGCTTGTTGACCGCCTTGATGTTCAACGGGCCGTGTGCCAGACCTTTGGGTATCCAGACGAAAGACGTGGAGGTAATGACCTGTATCTCCTCTTCTTCACCGAGTCCGAATTCCACCACGGCGTCGAAATTCCTTATATCCTTCGGGTCGCCGCCCATGAAGCAGATAATCTGGTCGTAATCGTGCTTGTGCGACCTGGGAATCATGATAAAAGGCTCGGTAAGAAGCGACCAGCCCATTGTATAGGGGTAGCCGTCCAGGTTTCTTTCTCCGTGTATCAGGAACTGTGGAGCGGTTACCTCTTTGAAAACGGAAAATACAATCGGGTCCTGCGTGACGTATTTCCCGTACTTGCTTTCTGCCATTATGATATTATCTCCTTTGTTAATTCTCACACGGAGCTCTTTTTAATTGATATCCGCATGATAAGCCTGCAGGGACTTCACCTGTGATTTGCCCAGGCGGTACTCGGCTATTCCTCTGGTGGCGGCCATAGCCGCCGCCAGCGTGGTTATATAAGGAATCTTGTATTTTATTGCCGTCTTGCGGATATATGAATCGTCATACTGGCTCAGTTTCCCGCTGGGCGTATTTACCACAAGCTGGATTTCCCCGTTCATTATCGCGTCCACGATATTGGGGCGTCCTTCATAGAGTTTGAGAATCAGTTCGGACTTGATACCATTTTCGGTCAGGAACTGGTTCGTGCCCTGAGTCGCCCTGATTCTAAAACCCAGTTTGGAGAACTCTTCGGCTACCCCGTACACGGCGGGTCTGTCTTCGGGAGACACGGTTATCAGGATAGTGCCCTCCAGCGGCAATAACTGCTGGGCGGCAACCTCGGCTTTGAAATACGCCAGCCCGTAAGAATCGGCAATTCCCAGCACCTCTCCCGTAGAACGCATTTCCGGGCCAAGAAGCGGGTCGACTTCCGGGAACATGTTAAACGGGAAGACAGCTTCTTTCACTCCGAAATGCGGTATTTTACGATGCTTGAGCCCGATATCCCCAATCTTCTTACCCAGCATAAGCTGGGTGGCAACCCGCGCCATCGACACGTTACAGACTTTCGAGACCAGCGGGACTGTCCGTGAAGCCCGCGGGTTGGCTTCCAGCACGTAAACGACATCGTTGGCAACGGCGTACTGCATATTCATCAAGCCGACCACGTTCAGTTCTCTGGCAATCTTCTCCGTGTATCCGTTGATGGTATCGATATGTTCCTGAGCCAGGCTGACCGGCGGGATAACGCAGGCCGAATCGCCTGAGTGAACCCCCGCCAGTTCGATATGCTCCATTATCGCCGGCACGAACGCGATTTTACCGTCGGAAACGGCATCCGCCTCGGTCTCGGTAGCGTTTTCAAGAAACTTATCGATGAGGATGGGTCTGTCCGGGGTTACGTCCACCGCGGCGGCAACGTAGCTTTCAAGCATCTCTTCGTCATAGACCACTTCCATACCGCGTCCGCCGAGAACATACGAAGGTCTCACCATCAGGGGATAGCCGATGCGTTCGGCGACTCTCACCGCCTCTTCCAGGTTACTCGCCATCCCGGATTCCGGCATCGGAATGCCCAGCTTGTCCATCATATTGCGGAAGCGGTCTCTGTCCTCGGCAAGGTCAATCGTCTCTGGCGTGGTGCCGAGTATTTTAACACCGGCTTCGGCAAGCTCGTTGGCGATATTTAAGGGAGTCTGCCCGCCGAACTGGACGATAACGCCCTCCGGCTTTTCCTTTTCGTAGATACTCAGCACGTCTTCCACCGTTAGCGGTTCGAAGTACAGCTTGTCCGAGGTATCGTAGTCGGTCGAGACCGTCTCCGGATTGCAGTTCACCATTATTGTCTCGTAACCTTCGTCACGCAGCGTGAAAGCGGCGTGCACGCAGCAGTAATCGAACTCGATACCCTGGCCTATCCGGTTGGGACCTCCGCCGAGTACCATAACCTTCCGCCGGCTGCTGCTTTCCGTCTTGTCCGGCGCGTTGTAAGTGGAGAAGTAGTAGGCGGCGTTTTCCACGCCGCTGACCGGCACCGGCTCCCAGCCTTCGACCACGCCCAACGAGATTCGCCTCTGCCTGATTTCCTTCTCCGGTATACCGAGTAGCTGGGACAGGTATCTGTCGCTAAACCCGTCTTTCTTCGCCTGGATAAGCAGCTCATCTGGCAGGGTTTTACCCCGGTACTGCAAAATCTGTTCCTCGAGCTCTACCAGTTCTTTCATCTGCTGGATAAACCAGTGTTTTATGTAGGTCTTGGTGAACAACTCATCTACACCGGCGCCTTTACGTAGCGCCTCGTACATGATGAACTGCCGCTCGCTGGTTGCCTCGTTAAGCATTTCCATTAGCTCATCCAGGGATTTTTTATTGAAATCCTTGGCAAAGCCCAGCCCGTAACGCCCGTTTTCCAGGGAGCGTATCGCCTTCTGCAGTGCCTCCTTGTAGTTCTTGCCGATACTCATTACCTCGCCGACGGCGCGCATTTGGGTGCCGAGTTTGTCCACGGCGTCCTTGAATTTCTCAAACCCCCACCGTGCGAATTTCACCACCACGTAATCGCCGGACGGGGTATATTTCTCAAGGGTGCCTTCACGCCAGTACGGGATTTCGTCCAGGGTGAGGCCTGCCGCCAGCCTCGCCGAGATAAGCGCGATGGGGAAACCCGTAGCTTTGGAGGCGAGCGCCGAGGAACGGGATGTCCTTGGGTTAATCTCGATTACCACGACCCTGTCCGTTACCGGGTCGTGGGCGAACTGGATATTGGTGCCGCCTATTACCCGTATTGCCTCGACTATGCGGTATGAGTAGTCCTGAAGACGTTCCTGAAGTTCGGGGGAAATCGTGAGCATGGGCGCCGTGCAGTATGAATCGCCGGTATGAACGCCCATAGCATCCACGTTTTCAATGAAGCAGACGGTAATCATCTGGTTCTTGGCGTCGCGCACCACTTCCAGTTCCAGCTCTTCCCACCCCAGGACGGATTCCTCAATCAGTATCTGACCGATAAGACTGGCGGCGATTCCCCGGCTGGCTACGGTGCGCAGTTCCTCCACGTTGTAGACCAGTCCGCCGCCGGTGCCTCCCATGCAGTAGGCGGGACGGACCACCACCGGGTACCCCAGCTCGGCTGCTATTTTCTCGGCGTCTTCAACGGTGTATACCGCCTCGCTTTTCGGCATTTCTATGCCGAGACCGTCCATCGTTTTCTTGAACTCCGTACGGTCTTCACCCCGGATAATAGCATCGACTTCGACCCCGATTACCTTTACTCCGTATTTTTTCAGGACTCCCGTCCGCTCCAGTTCCGCGCTCAGGTTCAGTCCGGTTTGACCGCCCAGGTTGGGTAACAGAGCATCAGGTCGTTCTTTTTCGATAATCTGGGTCATCGTCTCCAGGTTCAAAGGCTCGATGTAGGTGACGTCTGCCATTCCGGGGTCGGTCATGATGGTTGCCGGGTTTGAGTTCACCAGCACGATTTCATAGCCGAGTCCCCGCAGAGCTTTACAGGCCTGAGTGCCTGAATAATCGAATTCGCATGCCTGCCCGATTACTATCGGCCCGGAACCTATAATCATCACCTTGTGGATATCATCCCGTCTTGGCATAAAAATACCTCTCTATGTTTTTCTGGTCTTCCGACAGAAATATACGGTAAAAATACCCGTATCCGGATTACCCGCCGGCGATAGGAGGGAGAAACACAACGGTATCCCCATCCGCCAGGGACGCTTCCATATGACCCAGCAGGAAGTATTCGCGCCCGTTTATCAGGATACGCAGACCCTTGATACTTTCCACCTTCTGGCTGAAGGCTGCCCCGCATTTTTCTCCCAGATACTCTACTAGGTCGGCTAATCTGGCGTTATCTTTTATCTCGGCATTCAGCCGGCTGACTCCGGTTATGTCCCTCAGCTGACCGAAAAAGAGCACCTCGATATTCATTTTGCTTATTGTTTCAGGGTAAAGCCCAGTCCGAGCTCGTTCAGCTTCTCCCTGGTCGGTACGCCGGTCTTTTTATCCCAGCCGCGTACGGTGTAATATTCATCAAGTATCATATCCTCTTCAAAGACACTGCCGGCCGAAGGTCCCTCGGGAACGGACTCTTCCTTCAGACGTTTCGGGAAAGAATCGTCTTTTCTGCCGAAGCCCTCTCGTACGTTGAACATCCTCTCCAGGTTGGTAATCTTTTCACCCACCTTCCAGAGGAAAGCCGGGTCGGCAAAGTCCTTAATACCCGTCGCTGCCACGAGAAGCTTGCCGTAGGTCTCGTCGCTGACCATGCCCATTGAGGGCATGAAGCTGCACAGAATACCCGTTTCCAGGAATGCCGTGGAGTCCTGGTTCCACTTGGTCAGGTCGCCTTTGCCTTCAGGGGCAAGGCGGTCGACCGCCCTGGGTACGGGAGCGCCGAATATTTCCTGTGGAGCGTAGCCGGTATTATGGTCGGCTCCTATATTAGCCGTCAGCAGGTTCAGTCCGTGCGATTTTGCTCCGCGCGGGTCGTAGGCGGGTAGTTCGAGCCCTTTCACCTGTATGGCATACTCCTCGGCGCCTTTTCCGATACGGTGGGCTGCCTCGCGCGTACCCTCCGCCAGCACGTCGCCGATGCCTTCCCTGTAGGCAATCTTCCTGATGAGCTCCATAACCGGCTCGCTGTTGCCGTAAGTCAACTCCAGCCCGCCAGTATCCGCTTTTGTAATAATTCCCCGCTCGTAGAGTTCGTAGGCAAAGCCGATACTGCTGCCGGTGGAGATGGTATCGAGTCCGAGGTCATCGCACAGATTATCGGCGGCGATGGTCAGTCCTATATCGGAATGATTCACCGGTCCGCTGAAAGCCCAGATAGTCTCGTATTCCGGTCCCTCGGACCACGCCCCGGCATACCTGCCGGAAGCTATCTTGGTGATACTGCCGCAGTGCACCATGCAGCTGTAGCAGCGTGTCTTGCGTACCAGCAGCTTCAGAAACTCGTTACTTTCCAGTTTCTCCCATTCGGGAACAACGCCTTCCCTGAAATTCTTGGTGGGATACATACCCATGGCGTTGATAGCCTCGGCAATCCAGGTCCCGTTCTGGGAGAAGGTGGCGAACTGAGGATTTGCCTGGTAGCCCGCAATCTGCTCCTTTACCGCTGCGGCAAAAGCATCCTTGTCATCAAGTCCTACCTTTCCCCGACCTCTGAGGGCGATAGCCTTCAGGTTTTTATCCCCCATTACCGTGCCGCCACCGCCGCGTCCGCAGGCGCGCCGCTCACTGAATATTCCTGCGTATTTAACGCCGTGTTCACCGGCGGGGCCGATACAGGCAATCTTGGCGTTCGCATCGCCGAGCTCCTGGCGAATCAGGGTATGAGTGTCATCGCAGTCTAGCCCCCACAGGTACTCGGCATCCCTCAGTTCGTATTTACCGTCGTGTACCCAGAGAAATACCGGTTTATCGGCTTTTCCCTCGATGATAATTATGTCGTAGCCGGCAAACTTCAGTTCGGCTCCGAACTGGCCTCCGCTGCTGGACTTAAAATAGCCGCCGGTGAGAGGCGACTTGAAAAAGACCTTATATCGAGCGAAGGACTGGGCGTTGGTACCCGCCAGAGGCCCGGAGATGAATATCATCTCGTTGTCCTCTCCCAGCGGTTCGATACCGGGTTTCAGTTCGTCATATAGTAGTTTCGCCCCGAAGCCGCGTCCGCCTATGTAGTCGTTTATCAGCTCCTTGCTCAGCGGTTCCTCGGATAACTTACGGTTGGTCAGGTCAACCCGCAGGATTTTGTTGTTATAGCCTCCTGCCATTTTTATATCCTCCTTATGGTTCTGTATTTACCGGTTCGGTTCTCAGGGTTTATCAACCTCTTTTTGAGCTTCTTCGAATAGTTTATGTTCCCGTTCCAGGAATTTCTCTCTGCCGTCCGTATACGAAGGGAGTACCCATTCCATTTCATGGAGATTATGGGTGATTGTCGGAATCCACTGGTAAGGTATGGTTATCAGCATCCATCCTTCCTCGAATATCTCTTTGGATTTCGCCCCGAAGGTCATACCGGTTATCATGTAATTCACCTTGCCGCTCTGGAACGGGTAGATATAGAGCCAGGAACACGCCAGCACTGGGGCAAGCTTGGGCTCCCAGATTTCGCCCGTCGAGTAACTCATCGCCCTCAATACGATTTCCGCCTGGCTGGGAGTAGCCGTGAGAATAAGCAGGTCCGGCTCGAAGGTCAGTTTGTCCAGGGTAGAAAATGCGACGTAGTTGACGAGACCCCGGCTGAACTCGTGGACATGCTTGTATATGGCGTTGTTGGCTCGCGGCTCCTGATAGATACCGAACCCGGGACCTATCAACCCGCTTTCCACGATTGTTTTCATCTCTTCCATTCCCAGCGCAATCTTACCGACACAGTTCTCGTTTTCTTTAGCGAAGTAAAAAGGCTCCCCTCTCCGCTGGGCTTCCTTAATCATTTCACAGAATGGAATGCTTTTATCCAGTTGCTTGATTCCTTCCGGTCTGGAGACCAGAAACTTAACACCCACCGGCGGATTTTCGAAGTTAAATTCGCTGTATATTGAAAGGTCCTGCTGTAGCTTTTTCATTTTTTCACTCCTTTTTTTAGTTTCAGGCAGATTACGCCGGGATTTTCAGATTCCCTTTCTCGTATTCGTCGACTAAAAATCCGGCGACCAACTTTGCCGTGCTTCTGATAACGCACCCGTCCGTGATGCTCAGGAACTCCATTGTCATTTCTTCATTGGTCAGGTCCCAGGCTTTCCCGAAATATTTCCTCATCACATCCTTGCAGAGTATGGAGCCGTATTTTTTGTAAAACTCGGCCAGCAGCGAATCCCTGAGTACCGCCCCCACCCTGTTGGAGTCAGCGGGGTCAGCAGATACGCCAAAGGCAAAGCCGGACGCCAGAACGCTGCCGGCTACGGCGCCGCAGGTACCCTCTCCGGTCATACACACTCCTGCTGTAAGAAGGCATATACCCGGATAGAGTTTGTCCGCCAGGTCTTGCGGCATTATTTCCAGGCCTCCCCACTTCATGGCGCCTACCACAGCGTAAAACGTGGACTCACAGCACCCCTTGTATTTCCCTTCGTATTCCACTCCCAGTTCCTCTGCCTTATTCATTATCTCTTCTTTTGTTTTCTCCAGTTTCGGCATAGCCGTCCTCCTCATAATTTTCCGGATATTCGGGTGGTTTGAAAGAAACGAAATATTGTCAAATCTGGAGAAAATCCTATATCGTTGACCCCCCAATGTCAAGTAGTGTTTTTGCTTTAATTGTCATTCTGAGCCCCGATGAAATCGAGGGCGAAGAATCTCTGCCGATTTCTTATGAGATTCTTCGTTATCCGCCCAGGCGTCCGCCTGAGGCGGACTCAGAATGACATGAAGGAGGCAGTTTTAAGTAAAGGCTTTGGAGAATTGTGAGTGGTGAGGTAGCCATATATCAACCAATCTGGAAAGATATATCGTAGTATAATCAGGCTTGACAATGTAAGGTCAGGCACTCAAAATAATCTTCTACGACATTCATATTATTTCAGGAGGCGAAAATGGCTGAAGTGAAATACGGAGATAACATTAAGACTCTCTCATTCAAAGAAGGCGACGGTTTTTACAGGCAGGTAGCCGAGATGACCGGTGAATTCCTCGGCTATGACCTCCACATAGAATACGGAGCGTACTGCACCGCCGGAAAAATGGGTAAAGAACCCTATAAAACCGAGAAGCACGACTTCGACCAGGTGCTGCTCTTTATGGGGACGGACCTGAGCGACCTGGGAGAACTCGGCGCGGAGGCAGAGCTTGTCCTCGGCGAGGAGGGAGAGAAGCATATGATTGCCTCTTCTCAGATAGCTTTCATTCCGAAAAACATGCCCCATTTCCCGGCGACGATTACCAGAATGGATAAGCGGTTTATATTTATGACGATATCGCTGGCGCCGGAACAGAAAGCCACGCCTGTAACCCTGAAGAAGATAGCCTCCGAGCCTGCCGGTTGGATGGACGCCAAACACAGGGACAAGATTCTGCACGTACCCTTCGAGCGTAAAGGACCCTGGCATTACGGCCCTCAGAACCGGGACGACGCCGGAGGAGCGATAGCCAATATCAACGGCAAAGATTTCGTGTTTAACATGTCGTACGAGAGTATCCGGAAAGCTCCTTACAGGTTCGGCCCGATACCCGATAAACCGCACGTCCACCCGTATACCGAGTTCCTGCTCTTCATGGGAGCCGACTGCAATGACCTGACCGAGCTGGGTGCCGAGGCGGAGCTTTATATGGGCAAGGAGATGGAAAAACACGTAATCAATAAACCGACTATAGCGGTACAGCCCCAGGGATTCCATCACTGCCCGCTGGTTGTTACCAGACTTGAAAAACCGTTCATATTCTCCGTCATCCGCCCGTGGGGTCATGGCGCCGAAGAAAGGAGAAGGGTTCCGTAATCAAAGATGGTTTAACCGGTTTATATAAACCTTGTATGATAACGAAAATATAAACTCGAGGAAGTGCGTGATATGGAAAATCTTGAAAAAAGACTGCCAGTGGAAGAAGGCGCGGAAGCGTTTATCGAACTGCTGAACTCAAACGGGGTGGTCTATATCTTCCTTAATCCGGGAACAGCATCCGTCTCCATCCAGGAGGCGCTATCCAAGTACAAAGCCCTGGGTAAGCCTGCCCCGAAGGTGATAACGAGTCTCCATGAATTTGCCGCCCTGTCCGCGGCTCATGGATATTTCATGGTCTCCGGAAAGCCGCAGGTAGTCCTGATACACCTGGCACTCGGTACCCAGCAGCTCGGCGGAGCCATGATTAACGCCCAGCGCGGTCGGGCGGGTGTGGTAATATGCGCCACGCGGGTCCCGTACAGTCGTGAGGGGTCGGCAAGAGGCGGGCGTCCCTTCGGCCTGCACTGGGTTCACGAGCAGTTCGACCAGGCAGGCATCCTCCGTGATTATGTTAAGTGGGAATACGAGCTCCGCTCTATTGATACTATCCACGAGGTAGTCCAGCGCGCTTTCCGGGTGACTTCCACCGAGCCGTGCGGTCCGGTATACCTGGTACTGCCCCAGGACCTTCTCGGCGAACGGATGTCGGAAATACGCATTCCGGAAGTTTCCAGGCATTCGGCGGCGGCGCCTCCTCAGGCGGACCCGGACCTGCTGGAGAAAACCGCCGATATGCTTATCGGTGCCGAAGAGCCGCTTATCGTCACCGGGTACTCGGGCAGGCATCCGGAGAGCGTAAAAGCGCTGGTCGGGCTTGCGGAAACCCTGGGAGCGAGGGTGGTATCTTCACAGTACTACATGAATTTCCCGACCACGCACCCGCTCTTCGGAGGCTTCGGCGCCGAACCGTACCTGAAGGATGCTGATGTTGTTTTCGTTATCGACCATGACGTGCCTTATATACCCGCTTTCGCAAATCTGAAACCGGATGTAAAACTTATCCACTTCGATATCGACACCGTCAAGCGTGACTTCCCGATGTGGGGTTTCGCTGCTGATATCCTCGTTGAGTGCGATTCGAGTAAGTCGATACCGCTGCTCAGTGAAACCATCAAAAAGAAAGCGACTCCCGGGGACGAGAAACGTTTTAAAGCCCGTTATCAGAAACTGGAGGGCGAGCAGCGGCAGCGGCTGGCGCAGTCCCGCGACGACGCGATAGTAAAAGCCGAACAGAAGCCCGTGTCCGCAGACTGGATTTGCCATTGCCTGAACGAGATTATCGATAGTGACACTATAGTCATAGAGGAAGCGGTGACCAACCGTTTCGCCGCGCTCCGTCACATCGAACGCACCAGGCCGGGCACATTCTTTACCAGCGAAGGCTCCAGCCTCGGCTGGGGCATGGGAGCGGCGCTGGGAGCCAAGCTCGCCAGACCTGACAGCACCGTGGTGACGCTGGTGGGCGACGGCACGTTCGTTTTCGGCAGCCCGATATCCGCCCTATGGGCGTCAAGTGTCTATGAGGCGCCGTTCCTCTGCGTTGTTTTCAATAACAGGTTATACAACGCCCCTAAAGGGGCTATCAGAGGAGCCTACGGAGAACAGAGCTACTCCGAAAGGACGGGAGTCTGGACTGGAGTGGAAATCTCGCCTTCTCCCGATTACGCCATGATATCCCAGGCATGCGGCGGCTACGGCAGGGTGGTCGAAGAACCTGAAGAGGTCAGGCAGGCTCTCATTGAAGCCCTCGAACAGGTACGCCGGGGCAAACCTGCCGTGGTCGATTTCAGGATTTAGTCAATCAATTAACAAACGCCGTATTTCCTGGCGGCATTTATCATTGCTTTCAAAGGGGGACTAAGGGGGATTTATAAAATCCTTCTCATTCTCTCTTTACGAAAGGGAGACTCCGCTTCTATTTTCATAAACAGAACTCTTCAAAACAGAGAAGAAATAACAACCCCGAGCATAATAAAGATAAAAATCACCTTGATTAATGAACCGGCAATAAAACCCAGTAAAGCGCCGCTTGCCGATTTGAAAGCCTGTCCGGTCGGCCTCCTGGCTATTAGTTCTCCCAGAAATGCGCCAATGAAAGGTCCCAGTATAATTCCCCAGATGCCTAACGTGAAAATACCGACTATAAAACCCACGAAAGTGCCGGCGATACCCCATTTGCTTGCCTTGTATTTACCGGCTCCCAGCATTGGAGCGATAAAGTCCAGCGCCAGCGTGACGAGCATCAGGACGAAGAATATTACGGTTGCCAGAATCGATATTCGTTCGAAACCTGTACCGATTGCGTAAATAAAAAGTCCCAGCCACGCCAGCGGCACCCCGGGCAGGATTGGCAGAAAAACGCCTGCAAGACCAACCGCCATCAGGATGAAACATATTACAGCCAGCAGTATACCCACTATATCTGACGACCACCTTTATTATATTATAATTACCCTTACCACCCCTTACTCGCGTACCACATAATTTAGCATTATAGTGCGTTACTTGCCAGCAGCAAATTACCGCGGCTAGATATCGTCCTGGACTGGTAGGTACTTTATTACCTCAACCTTTACCCTTCATTTTGAACCTTTCAGGATGAACACCTCTCCAACCAGAACCATTGAGATGGATGATAGGGGAAACCCCCCGGTTATAGAGGGGGATAAAGGGGGTGAGTACATATTTCAACCCTTAATGAGCCGAACTCTACAAACAAATAGATATACACAATCAAATCAGGCTGAATATGAAGGCTAATATGTTGCTGTATGAAGATACACCGGTTTACGATGCCTGGCTGAAATATATAATCGGCGGAATACTGGCCATTACACTTGTTCCGGGCATAATTTTATTAGCTTACGATACAGCGGGCGCTGTGGCTATGTTTGTAGTTACCATATTCGATGCCGCCCTTTTCCGGGTAATCCTTCCGAAACGGTTCCAGATATATGAAGACAGAATAAGAATAATACTGGGCGGACCCTTCGCAATAAACATACCTTTTACAGATATCCTGAAGGCGGAACCGGCCCCGTCTAGCAGAGCCATGATTTACTGGGGAATCCGTCTGGCTACCTCAACCCGGCACGTGGTTGAGATAGACCGGCGACACGGCCTGAGCGTGGTAATATCACCGGCTCATGAAGATATGTTCTTAAACCAGCTCGACCAGGCGCGGCGGATGTATTCCGGTCTAGACGGTTGAAGACATGTATTATCCAGGAGCAGATTCCTGCTGAGGCCATAGCTCCTCGGCAATGTCGTCCAGCCCCAGTTCCAGCAGCTTCTTCCGACTCGGTTTCGTCGTCTCCATGTCCCAGTCGAGAGCGCCGAGGTTCCAGTACGCTTCCGCCTCCACGTTCTTGGTAATTCCGGCGATAGGTCCCCCGGTCTGGGGCGGCCGACCCGGAATCCTGGGATGGACGAAGCGCTCCAGAGGATTATCGCCTTCACGCAGGCTAAACACGTGCCTCATAACAGCAATCCTCTCGCCGGCCTTTTCAAGCTCTTGCATAGTGCGGTCCCATCCTGTCACTGCACGGAGGAATCCTTCTATGTATTTGCTCTGGTCTCCGGGTATGCCTCCATGCATACAGAGTCCGCAGGCACTCATAACGCAGTGCTTGAATATACCGGGCCCGAAATAGGTTGTATGCCGGCCGGGAGTGGCATCCATATGGTACATCGCCATCATGTGTCTGTCTGAATAGGCAAAGAAATTACCTTTGGGGTCGTGCATACCCGGTTCCTGCCCGCCGACGTGCACGGCGTACTCTTCGGCTCCCCTGCCAATTTTTTCCGCGGCAATCCTTACGCCGTCAGCCAGAATATCACCGAAACCCTCACGCTTTACCATCTTTTCGAGCATCGCCACAAGAGCGCGGTGGTTTCCCCAGGTAAGCTCAATACCGTCGGTATCCACTTTTGTTATAATACCTTTTTCATAGCATTCCATGGCAAAGGCGATAGTGCTGCCAGCGGAGATGGTGTCCATCCCGTAGGCGTTACAGAGGTAGTTTGCCATTTCTATTGACGGAGCGTTCGTGTTACAGCAATTAGCCCCGAAAGAACCGAGCGTTTCATACTCCGGTCTGTGATTGCCTGCCGGGTATTTATATTCGCCGGCGCCTTCCTTAAGGCTGGCTTTACAGGCTACCGGACAGTGCCAGCACCCTTTTCTCTTATCAACGTTTGATATTACGACATCCTTATCCAGACCGGAGACATCCGGTATCTCGACGATACCGACTCCGCCCCAGTTCTTGACCGGCGTATCGCCGTCCTGCGCCGATGCATCGGCATGACTTCCGGTGCCGTATTTACCGAACCGCTCAAGGAACGCCTTCATCCCGGCAATATGCTCTCTCCGCAGCGCACTGGCGGCTTCGGCATCGGCAAGCGGAACCTCCATTTCTCCCCTGGCGACAACCGCCTTCAGTCTCTTGGAACCCATCACCGCGCCGAATCCGGAACGCCCTGCGGCGTCGCCCCTATTACTTATCATGCAGGAGACCAGAGAGAGTTTCTCACCGGAGGGACCGATGCTGACCACCCTGGATGACGGACCGTATTCGGCTTCGAGGAAATCTTCGGTTTCATCGGTAAATTTCCCCCAGAGGCGGGAGGCGTCTTTCAGTTCTACTTTTCCATTGTCCAGCAGCAGGTATACCGGCTTCTCCGAAATGCCGTTTACGAATACTCCGTCGAAACCAGCAAACTTGAGATAAGGCCCGAAATATCCGCCCGAGTTTGAATCTCCCCATCCTCCGGTCAGCGGCGACTTGGCTACCACCTCATACCTGGCGCCGAAAGTAGCCGGAGTGCCGGTGAGGGGTCCCGTAATAAAACCGAGTGTATTTTCCGGTCCCAGCGCGTCAACGCCGCCTCTCTGGCGGTTGTAGAGAATTCTGGCTCCGATACCGTAGCCCCCGATAAAGTCCCGGTAAAGGCTCTCGTCAGGGGTCTCCACTCTTATCTCTCCCGTAGAGAGGTTAACGAAAAGGAGTTTGCCCATATATCCGCCGACCATTTCTGCCTCCTTTCTACCACTTCAGGTCTTATTTAAATCACCATCTTTGTGCCATTCCGAGCCCGCCTGAGGCGGGTGAAGAATCTATCTCTCCCTCCTGAAAAGAGATTCTTCGTCGTCCTCCCGAGGCAGACTCCTCAGAATGACATATGTGGTAATATTAACAGAAAATTTATCACTCCAGCACGATTATTCGCCGAAGTACTGTGTATCAGCGTTCGGGTATACCGCTACTTTCGTACCGGCCCCGTGAGATTTCTCGAGCGTCTCTATTACCTGTGTCCAGTCGCTCATCAGCAGCACCTTATCACGGTCGGTGTAGCGGTCAAGGATTCTTAGCTCGGGGAACTCGGTATAGATGATAAGTTTATTGATATGGGGAGGTACCATCATCGAGCGTCCCAGTCTGCCGCTAATCGTCTTTCCGAAATTATCGAAGAGGTAATGTACGTCCTGTCCCGAGGGTGAGTTGGTGATGATGACGGCGTCTCCACCTTCGGTCTTTAACGCCGGTATAGCGCTGGACATCGCCATGCTGTACTCAGCGGCTTTATCAAAGGCGTTAGCGATAACAACGTCATTATCCCTGGTATTGGTGGAGAGATAGTGTGATTTTGCCTCCTGGAGCGCCTCAGTATAGGTTGGTTCAAGGGCACCGGCGTAAATTGCCGCCGTTTCTCCCATGAGGTTGACCAGGCAGTCTACCGTCATGTCCAGGCCGACCTTTCTCGCTATTTCCCTGGCATCACCGGTGACCGGACTACCCTCGATGTATCCTCCGGAGGGCAGACCCTGCTCTCTACGCTCCGCTTTCCACGCTTCGTGAGTAACGCCGTGGTGGGCCGCCACGGTCTCGTATGAAGCAACTCCAGGCATTATTATCTTGGCGCCGCCGCTGAAGCCGTATTGGGGATGAGGCACAATCTGGCCTATGCCTATTTTCAGGTCGCAATGCATGACCTCGCTGTTGATAAAAGCATGCGTCCCGTAGCTGGTTATCCCGATATCCGTGCAGTTCAGGAAGGGACAGTGATTATAAACGGAGAACCTTCTCAGGACCTCTTCACCCAGCTTTTTCGCCATGCCAATCCTGTCCAGAGCCTGGTGGTTCGCCACCGCCGCGATAAAACGTATCCTGTCATCGGTAATACCCGCCTCAGCCAGTTCTTCCAGGATAAAGGGTACGATTTCATAGACACGCGTGCTGCGGGTGAGGTCGTCGAAAATAATCACCACCTCTTTCCTGTCCTTTGCCAGCTCTCTAAGAGGCGGCATGCCGATGGGCGAGGTAACGGCTTTTTTTATTGCATCCGGTTTTAACGCCGGTCTGTCATAGCCGGCAATATTATGCACCGTTACCTGCCAGTTATCCGGCAGGGGATATTCCACCTCTCTGGGGTCGTACCATGAATATTCCGGCAGTTTAACGCTTTGAGCCACTTAATACCTCCTGGTCTGTCATTAGACGGGACACGGTTACTTCAGCAGACTTCTTTTCTCCAGGTCGTCCGCCACGTCTTTGAGATTCAGTTCTTCAAGCTTTTTTCTCGTTTGCATTCCGGTCTTTACGTCCCAGCCGCGGTACTCGTAATACTGGTCTTTCATTTTCTCGAAGTCCGCTCTTTCCACAACCGTTCCCAGTTTAGATACCGTTTTACCGTCTTTCCCCGGGACGATTCCATCGGCATTGAAGAAGATTTCGCCTTCTCTCAGAGGCTCGGTGTGGATGTGGTCCATCAGTTTATCCCCTTCTCTTCCTTCCCAGCCCTGGCGTATCCTTACCGCCCGCTGCAAGTTAAAAATTCTTTCTCCGATTTCATACAGCTCTTCTTCATTTTTCTCATTGCCGGTGATTGCCGAATATATCTGGCTTTCCAGTGTCCCGTCACCTATACAGTCTTCGGAATTCATATTGACGGTATTGGGGAATTTGAAATCGCAGAGAATCATGCTTTCCTTGACGTACTGGCGGTCCTGGATTTTCCTGGCGGCAAGGGCTTTCCCCTCGTAGGTGGAGAAGTCGGCCGCTATTTCGCTGCCCCAGAACCTTTTCGCCAGCCTGCGGAAGTCCTCCGAAGTGAAGACCTGTCCTGCACCTCCGGTGAGTCTCCCGAGCCATGAGAACATGGGGAAACTGACTTCATGGAGCTGGTGTATCGGCCGTCTCGGTTCGGTGGCGTATAGCAGCGCCGTGGTCACGAACAGCCTGGGGTCATAGTCTTTCTTCTCACTGGCGCCGGTCGCTATAACGTCCGTCAGCAGCTCTCTAGCCCTACCTCCCAGCGATTCGGCGGCTTTCAGGGCTCCCCGGGCAAGCATCTCGCCGAAGTCTTCCCTGAAGGCTATTTTCCTAGTCAGTGTTTCTATAAACTCCTGAGTGCCTATTTTTGAGAGCGGCAAGCCGGTATCCTTATCGTTGATAATATCTTCTTTGTAACAGAGGATAAGCCACTCAATCAGCGCCTGCGTGGCAACCGTATCAAGGCTGTTGGCGTCGCAGAGTCGCATGCCGAGTCTTTGCAGTTCTCCGGCTTTTTCACCTTCACCGTAGTACTCTATCGGCGGCACCTGATAGACCTCGGTGGGCTGGCAGAAGGTCTTATAAAGCCTGCCGTCTTCACCCGGGTAAGCTTCTCTGGAGCAGCCGAGTTCGCACCCGTAGCATATCTGCTGTTTACTGAGACCGGGAATCGACCAGGGTGAAGGCATTGCCGGCGCTCCCGGCGCGGGCATCAAACGGTTGACGATACTCTGAAGTCTGTCCGGGTCGGCGGCTGCGGGCCTCTTGCTGCCGGTAACGGCGACGGCTTTGAGCATTTTCGAGCCCATAACGGCGCCGAGGCCGGCAGAACCCGACGAGCCTTCATCGGCATATATGCTGGCGAAGGATACCCGGTTCTCTCCGCCGGGACCAGTTGTCATAACGCTGTATTCTTCTCCATGTTCCGACTTGAGGATGTCGCTCGTCTCGAAGACGGACTTTCCCCAGAGACGGGAGGCGTCCCTGATTTCAACAGTATCATCATTTATGTAAAGATAGACCGGTCTATCCGCTTTCCCCTGTACTGCCAGACCGTCGTATCCGGCGTGCTTTAAAAATCCGCCCCAGCTTCCTCCCAGGTTGCAGAAAGAAAAAGCCTCCGGCTCGGCTAACGCCGATTTTCCGCACACCTGCCACCTGTAGCCGGCAATCCCCCTGAAACCCGCCGCCGGTCCGGTGACGCATATCAGCAGGTTTTCAGGGTCAAAAGCCTTCGCTTCGGGGGGCACCATATCCCAGTAGAGCCTGGCGGCAATACCCCTGCCGCCTATGAACCTGCCGGCGTAGTCGGCGGTCGGAAGTCTGGTTATTTTTCTTCCGGATAAATCTACTTTTAAAATTTCTCCGGCGTAACCGAAATCAGCCATTTTTACCTCCGATTTACAGTCTTTCTTAATATGGTTTGTTGCGTTAAATCAGTCTTCTCTTTTACCGGTGAGTGATACCGCCATGCAGAGGTAGGGTTTATCGATTTTTTTGGTGCGTATCGGGCAGTGAGGCACGCCTTTAGGGACGACGACGGCGGTAGCCTTGGTGAAGGTATATTTCTCTTCCTCTTCAGCACCTATAGCCATCTCAACCTCAGCGCCGAGGTCTTCGAAGTCTACGGGGTCGGAGCCGATAAAAAAGATAGCCTCATCGTAATCGTGAACGTGAGGCTTGGTCGATAGTCCGGTTATGCCCGGCTCGAAGGCGAAGGCGTAAATAATATGGCACTGGAACCCGTTTAGAATATCCGCGCCCGCCGCCATTATCGAGCCGCCTTTTCCTTTCCTGACCGGCAGGGTGACAACGTTTTTAGCGTACTTCGTTTCCGTCATTTTTTCTCCTCTCTCTTCATAAAGTACATTTATTTTGGATTTGTGACTTCAGATTGTCAAGCGAGGTTGGCTGCCGTTTATTTTCAGTTTCGGATGAAACGGATACTCACCCCCTTTACCCCCTATCTCATACAAGTGAAATAGCTAAGAAAGCTGCTAAAGCTAGGTAGAGTAAATAGTGAAGATGGCGCGCCTGTCAGGCTCATATCAATAAAGGTAGAATGGTAAGGAGCGCCGTTTATAGCCATTCACAGTTACTGATAAATAAAGAACGGGGGTGTATACACCCTTGAGTCATGTTTGACAACCGAATAGATAAAAGTAATAATAGGGTATAGGAGGTCGCAAACTCTTATACCCTATTATTGTGCGTTGGGGCTGTGTCGGAGTGGTTTATCGATCCCGACTTTGAATCGGGCGAACGTGATAAACGTTCCGTGAGTTCGAATCTCACCAGCCCCGCCGTACATTATTATCCTAATACATCATGAAGAGTAATGTAAGTTAAACAATATACTAATGGTTAAACCATCTATCTATATACTTATTAGTATAGTATTGGAGGTAAGTGAATATGGTTAATCATAATCATTTCGTAGAGGAAGAACTAAGAAAAGTATTATCAGACGCTACAGCTGAATTGGTAAAACTCGAAAAGGATAGAGAACAAATAGACGGTAAGCTAGTTCAACTAGAACGAGAAAGGCATGCTTATGAGATTGCCTTGCAAGGGTATCTCAGGAGGACTGGTAAACAAAATTCGGTCGAACCTGATTGGGATAAATTGAGAAAAGACCCTAGCCATAAGGTACGTCTAGTAAGACTGGCAGACCACTATGGAGGTAATATAACAATTAAAGATGCGTCTGCTTTGCTATATACCAAAGGTTTTATTAAATCCAAACGCCAAGCAAATGCCTATCAGATAGTTAGAAGCCTGCTTGATAATATGGTAGATGACAAAATCTTTGAGAAAGTAGCCCCTGGTCAGTATAGGCTTATAGGTGCTCAGCAAATTCTACTCCAGTAATCACATCTGGGCGGTCGATGAAATAGTCCAGCTATTAGAATTAAACAAGGAGATATTATAATGACATATGAATATTGCACATTTATCCAGGGTGCTATTTTAGACAATGAAACAATGTCACAATTACCACAAGGCGAATTCATTAAAAAATATGTCCAATATTCATGCCCAAATATTACCGAAAGTAACTAGCGCTCGTGCAAACCTTCGTGGGGGTGGCTGGGAAATTATCTCTCATGACCAGCTATTAGTTGGCGGGCGTCTTATCTTATCTTTTCTTCTTCGCCGTCCTGAAAAATAAAAACCGAGTCAGTTAATTGCGCTATTGGTTGTTTAAGTACAACAATTTTCACGTCTTTATGTCTCCTTGACTTTATATTCTTTTAGTTATATTGACTTACTACATGATTATCTCCCCGCTTGACAAATAACTACAGCCGTCATATACTTTTCATAACTTAACAACTGAATAGCTGAAAGGCTTTGAGCGAGACTAGTATGCCCCCAGCGAGGCTCAGAGAGCCGGGTAAGGTGAGAGCCGGTGCCGGACGCAGGGGTTGAATGGACTCGGGAGCCGCAAACCGAAAGTCTCGATGTAATCGGACAAGTAGGCTTTGACGGAGAGGGCACCGTTAACAGAGCCCAGGGTATTCTCCCGCCAGGGCGGGAAAGTACCTGAGAGAGATGATTGCCGTCTTACCCTTTTCCCTCATCTATTCAAGCAATCAATTAGGGTGGCACCGCGAAGGATAGCCCCTCGCCCCTATGGCGAGGGGCTTTTTGTTTGCCGGACCGGAGGTGGACTTATGTATTATCCGACACTGGAAGAAGTGAAAAAATTAAAGGGCGAAGGTAACGTGGTACCCGTTTACCGCGAAATCGTTGCCGACCTCGAAACGCCGGTCTCCGCTTTCCTGAAGATAAATCACGGCGGCTATTCTTTCCTTCTGGAGAGTGTGGAGGGCGGCGAGCGGCTGGCGCGCTACAGCTTTATCGGTACGGAACCATATAAAGTATTAACCACCCGGGCAGAGGATGGAACAGACCCCCTGCCTCTGGTAGCCGGGGAAATGAGTAGATACAGGATAGCGCCGGTAGGTGAGCTGCCCAAGTTCTGCGGCGGCGCCGTTGGCTATCTCAGCTATGATACCGTGACCCGCTTCGAAGACCTGCCATCACCGGAAAACGACCCCCTGGGCGTGCCGGAATCCCTGTTCATGTTCGTCGATACCGTGCTCATCTTCGACCACGTCACCCATAAAATCAGGGTAATGAGTCACGTCCACCTCGACGGCGATGTAGAAAAGTCGTACGAGGAGGCGGTGAAAAAGATTGACGGGCTGATTGATAGGCTAAATAAACCTGTCCAATCGAGAAAGCAGATGAACGGAGCGGTACCTGCAGCAGGGAAAAGCATACCAAAATCGAATTTCGCCAGAAAAGACTACGAGGAAGTTGTGGAAAAAATAAAAAGGTATGTTACCGAAGGCGAGGTAATCCAGGTAGTGCCTTCGCAGCGCCTTTCCCAGCCCACCGCGGCGGCACCTTTCGATATTTACCGGGCGCTGCGAACCATCAACCCCTCCCCCTATATGTTCTACTTCGATTTCAAGGACTTTTATATAATCGGAGCCTCTCCCGAGATACTGGTCAGGGTAGAAGGCGATACGGTAACCACCCGTCCACTGGCAGGAACCAGGCCGAGAGGCAAGACCCCTGCCGAGGATATCGTTCTGGAACAGGAGCTCCGTGCCGATGAAAAGGAGAGGGCGGAGCATATTATGCTGGTAGACCTGGGACGTAACGATATCGGCAGGGTCAGCGAGCCGGGCACGGTAGAGGTAAGCGAGCTAATGGAGGTGGAGCGTTACTCCCATGTCATGCACCTGGTAACCAATGTTCAGGGCAAGCTCCGGAAAGACATGAACGCCTTCGACGCCCTGAGAGCCTGCTTCCCCGCCGGGACGGTCTCCGGAGCTCCGAAAATACGGGCGATGGAAATAATCGCCGAGGTCGAACCGGAGAAAAGAGGACCTTACGCCGGAGCCGCCGGCTATTTCTCATTCTCCGGCGATATGGATATGGCGATATCGATAAGGACGATGGTGGTAAAGGACGGCATCGCTTATACCCAGGCCGGTGGGGGCATAGTCTATGACAGCGTGCCGGAACGCGAATACGAGGAGACGATGAACAAAGCCGGAGCGCTACTCAACGCCATCAGCCAGGCAGAAAGCGCCGGTTCAAGTACGGAAGGGGGAGACTGATGCTTTTACTGATTGATAATTACGATAGTTTTACCTATAACCTGTTCCAGTACCTTAGCGAGCTGGGCGAGAAGGTGGAGGTGATACGTAACGATAAGACCACCGTCGAGGATATCGAAAAAGCCACGCCTGAAAGGCTTGTTATATCACCCGGACCCTCAACCCCGCTGAACGCAGGTATCTCCAACGACGCAATAAAGCATTTCGCTCCCGTAATGCCGGTACTCGGCGTCTGCCTGGGACACCAGTGCATCGGTCACAGCTACGGCGGAATTGTCGGGCAGGCGAAGCAGATAATGCACGGCAAGTCCTCGCTGATATATCACGGCAACACCGGTGTTTTTAAAGGTCTGCCGAACCCTTTCTCCGCCATCCGCTACCACTCGCTGGTGGTGGAGAGAGAGGGACTGCCGGACTGCTTCGAGATAACCGCCTGGACTGACGACGACGAGATTATGGGACTCAGGCACAAACAGTACCCCGTGGAGGGGGTCCAGTTCCACCCGGAGTCCTTCATGACGGAAGTGGGTAAAGACTTATTAAGGAATTTTTTAAAGATGGAGGGTAAGAAATAATCACCCGATTCAAGACTATTCTAAATTGTCATTCCGTGCTTGACACGGAATCCAGGCTGTTCCGCCATAGACGCATACTGGATTCCGGCCTTCGCCGGAATGACAAAAAGAAAGCAAAGGTGAGGAGGTGAAGAAATGACCATTCCTGAAAGTGCTTACACGATTATTTTAATAATAGCTACTGTTATATTGTTTGTATTATATATAATCGGGCTAATAAGAAATTTAAAAGCCGATTCGTCTGGAAGACGAGCTTATATCCCAGCATTTACTGTAGGTTTTCTCTTGTGTGTTTATTTGGTTCTTAATGCACGTGAAATGTCGCCAGCAGATTTCGGACAAACCATACTTACGCTTGCTCTAGTTTTAGTAACTGGCTTTTATGCTTTATCGGCTTACAAACAAGCAAATGTAAGCGCGAAAATGGCTGAGGAGATGAGAGAACAACGGATAATGGAATCAAGACCTGTAATAATTCAGAAAGCGGTGGTTGAAACTGAGGCAAAATTTGCCGCGTTTGGTTCTAGGGAATGGTTTTCTTACTTTGAAGTGTATAACGCAGGAAATGGTCCAGCAATAGAGGTAGAAATTTCCTTAATGAATAAGGAACAGACACCCATACATAGTCATCGGGAGACATTTTTGAGAGCTGGTGACCCCCCAATAGAATTTACCCCTAGTGAACTGATTGACCTAGAAAAGTCTATCTTCTACCTTGTATGTGAATATCAAGGCATATTATCTCGTGGTATACAAACAACATGGTATCAAACTTGGCTACCCTTTGAGACGATTGAAAGTAGTACAGAAGCAAAATTTTATGTGAAACCTGGCGAGTTAGAATTCAAAGAAGTTCAAGAAAGGGAACGTATCGATGTCTTTGGTAGTAGGAGGAAACCAAGATGATTAGAGAAGCAATTAGCAAATTGATAGAAGGTAACTCGCTGAGTACGGACGAGGCGGCGGAGGTTATGGGGGAGATGATGGAGGGCGAGGTTACCCCCGCCCAGCTCGGCGCTTTTCTTACCGCGCTCAGAATAAAAGGCGAGACCGTCGAGGAAATCGCCGGACTGGTAAAAACGATACGGGCTAAAGCCGTCAGGGTAGAGGTTGATGGCCCCGTAATCGATGTGGTCGGCACCGGCGGCGACGGACATAATACCTTCAATATCTCCACGGCAGCCGCCTTCGTGGTCGCCGGCGCCGGGCTTAAAGTAGCCAAGCACGGTAACCGCGCCGCCAGCAGCCAGTGCGGCAGCGCCGACGTGCTGGAAGCCCTGGGTGTAAAAATCGACCTTACCGCCGAGCAGGTGAAGCAGTGCCTGGAGGAAGTGGGGATGGGTTTCATGTTCGCCCCATCCTTTCATCCGGCGATGAAATACGCGGGACCTCCCCGGCGTGAAATAGGGATTCGTACCGTCTTCAATATCATAGGACCACTTACCAATCCTGCCGGGGCAGGCACATATCTGCTGGGCGTCGCCGATGATTCGCTGGTTGAGAAGCTGGCAAAGGTCCTGCAGAGCTTAGGCTGCGAGCATGCCCTGGTGGTACACGGCGAGGACGGTCTGGATGAAATAACCAGTACCGGGAAAACCCGCGTCTGCGAGGTAAAGGAAAGCGACACCAGGAACTACACCATCGGTCCCGACGATGTTGGTTTGCCGAAAACGGGTCTGGAAAATCTCAAAGGCGGCACTGCCGACGAAAACGCGGCACTGCTGCGCTCCATTCTGTCCGGGAGTCCCGGTCCCCAGCGTGACGTGGTGCTAATGAACGCCGCCGCGGCGCTGCTGGTGGGGAATAAAGCGGCATCGCTTAAAGAGGGGATGGAGCTGGCAAAGGAAGCGATTGACAGCGGTAAGGCTATGGCGAAGCTCGATAATCTGTCCAGGTTAACCGGCAGTTTCGGATAAAAGAGGGGAATAATGATACTGGACGACATTGTGGCTGACAAAATACTGGAAATCGAGGCAAGGAAGCGAAAACTGCCTCTGAAGGAGCTTAAAGAGGTCGCTCAGGAGCAACCGCGACCGCTAAATTTCGCCTCCGCTCTCAGAGGTGAGGGGGTAAGGCTTATCGCCGAGGTCAAGAAAGCGTCGCCCTCGAGAGGCGTCATCCGCTCCGATTTCAATCCGGTAGAGATAGCTCTGACATACGCCGGGAACGGGGCTTCGGCGATATCGGTACTGACCGATGAAAAGTATTTCCAGGGTAGTCTTAATTACCTAAAGGAAATCAGAAAAGTTCTTGAGGGTAAAAGAGTACCCCTGCTGAGAAAGGACTTCATACTCAGTGAGTACCAGGTCTATGAATCGAGGGCTAACGGCGCCGACGCCCTGCTGCTCATCGTCGCTACCCTCGATAGTGCAAAATTAATAGCTCTGCTGGAGTTAAGCCACATACTGGGGATGGGCTGCCTGGTGGAGGTGCACAACGAGGCGGAACTAATAACCGCCCTGAATTGCGGGGCGCGAATTATAGGAATCAATAACCGCGACCTCAAGACCTTCGAGGTAGACCTGAATACCACCGGCAGGTTAAGACATCTTATTCCCGAGGATATAATAGTAGTCAGTGAAAGCGGAATAAGAGACCGCAGCGACATGGAGAAACTCGCCGGCTGGGGAGTCGACGCCGTGCTTATCGGGGAGTCATTGATGGCATCGCCGGATATCGCCGCCAGAATGAAGGAGTTCCTATGAAAATGGTAACCAAGATAAAGATAGACGGGTTGACTGAGATAGAGCATGTCCTGGCGGCCGGCGAGGCGGGTGCCGATTTTACAG
This sequence comes from uncultured Dehalococcoidales bacterium, assembly GCA_964499775.1. Classification (GTDB taxonomy): domain Bacteria; phylum Chloroflexota; class Dehalococcoidia; order Dehalococcoidales; family UBA2162; genus MGML01. The sequence continues at coordinate 36,175 of CAZCMK010000010.1, forward strand.
GCCTGGTCTTCGCTCCGAGCAAGCGGCAGGTTTCCGTTGAAAAAGCCAGGCGACTGGCGGAGGCTGCCCGCAGTCTTGAAAAACCTCCGGCTTTAGTCGGCGTTTTCGTTAATCTGCCGGCTGAGGAGGTCAACCGTATTGCCGCGGAATGCCGACTGGACCTGGTGCAGTTGAGCGGCGATGAAACATGGGAGTACTGCCTGGAGATAGAAAGACCGGTTATCAAGGTTATCCACGTCGCCGAAGGGCAGAGTGCCGACGATGTGATAGCTGAGATAGAAAGCGGCTATGAAGTTGTTAAGGGAAGAGACGTTACCTGCCTTCTGGATACCAGTGTCAGTGGCGCTTATGGCGGTACAGGGCAGAGGTTCAGCCAGCTGGTAGCCGCGGGAGTGGCCGCAAGGCTGCCGGTGATCATTGCCGGTGGCCTCACCCCGGAGAATGTCGGCAGGCTGGTCAGCGAGGTGCACCCCTGGGGAGTGGATGTTTCTTCGGGCGTGGAGACCGACGGGGTAAAAGATATTGCCAGAATCAAAGAGTTTATCGATGAAGTGAAGGCGGTTACGGGAGGTGATTAATTGATACATTTTAAAAAAGGTTATTTCGGAGACTACGGTGGGCAGTTCGTACCGGAAACTCTAATGCCCGTCCTGGACGAGATGGCGGAAGCTTATAATGCTATCAAGTCCGATACTTCCTTCTGGGATGAATTTAACTCGCTTTCACGTGACTACTCGGGAAGACCGACGCCGCTTTACCTGGCGGAGAAGCTGACCGAGCAATGCGGGGGAGCCCGTATTTACCTCAAGCGTGAAGACCTGGCCCATACCGGGGCTCACAAGATAAACAACGCGCTCGGACAGGGCTTGCTTGCCCTGAAAATGGGTAAGCGGAGGATAATTGCCGAGACCGGCGCCGGCCAGCACGGCGTGGCAACCGCCGCCGTGTGTGCTAAGCTGGGGCTGGACTGTATTGTGTACATGGGTACGGAAGACGTGAGGCGCCAGGCGCTCAACGTCTTCCGCATGAAGCTGATGGGCGCCGAGGTAAGACCCGTATCCAGCGGTAGCCGGACGCTGAAAGACGCCATTAACGAGGCGATAAGGGACTGGGTGACCAATGCCAGGGATACCTATTATCTTCTAGGCTCCGTGGTGGGTCCTTATCCTTATCCCGTGATGATAAGAAATTTTCAGTCGGTTATCGGTAAAGAAGCGAGAGAGCAGATTCTGGATAAAGAAGGCCGTCTGCCCGACTATTTAGTTGCCTGCGTCGGCGGCGGCAGTAACGCCATCGGCATATTTTACCCTTTCATCGACGATAAAGACGTTAAATTTGTCGGCGTTGAGGCGGCGGGAAGAGGGATAGAAAGCGGAGAGCACGCCGCCACACTCCTGGCGGGGAGTGTCGGAGTCCTCCACGGGTCGAAGTCCTATATACTTCAGGATGACAGCGGCCAGATAAAAGAGACGCACAGCATTTCCGCCGGACTCGACTATCCCGGGGTCGGTCCCGAGCACAGCTACCTGAAAGACACCGGACGCGCCGAATACACTGCCGTGAACGATACCGATGCGCTCGAAGGCTTTCAGTTACTATGCCGCACCGAGGGGATTACTCCGGCGCTCGAACCGGCCCATGCCATCCACCATGCCGCCGGACTGGCAGGTTCGCTGGATAAAGATAAAATCATTATCGTCAATCTTTCGGGGCGGGGCGATAAGGATATGGATATCGTCGAAGAAGCACTGGGGGTGAGACCTTGAGCCGTATCGATAAAGTCTTCGAGAAACAAGGACACACCGCTCTTATTGCATACATTACCACAGGCTATCCTAATATCGAGGCTACGCTGAAGGTCGTGCCGCTCCTTGCCGACAAGGGATGCGATATCATAGAACTCGGGATACCGTTCTCCGACCCTCTTGCCGACGGCGTAACCATACAAAATGCCAGCTATCACGCTTTGCAGAACGGTACAAGCCCGAAAAACTGCCTGGAGACAGCCGCGGAGCTGAGCAAAAAGGTCGATATACCGCTTGTATTTATGACCTACTATAATCCTGTCTTCAGCTACGGTCTGGACAAGTTCTGCATCGACTGCGCCGATGCCGGGATAGACGGCTTAATCATACCAGACCTGCCTCCGGAAGAAGGCCATGAAATAGAATCAAGCTCGCAGGAACACGGGCTCGACCTTATTTACCTCCTCGCCCCGACGAGCAGTGAAGAGCGTATCAGGCTGGCAACCGGGAAGTCGCGGGGGTTCGTCTACATTGTTTCCGTAACCGGCGTTACCGGCGCCAGGGAGATTCTGCCTGCCGATTTGAAAACATTCGTAAACAGGGTCAGGAAAGAAAGCGATAAACCGCTCTGCGTGGGATTCGGTATATCCACGCCGGAGCAGGCTGCTGAGGTGGGCAGGATAGCTGACGGGGTAATTGTTGGTAGCCGAATAGTTCAATTTATGGAGGCTGACGGCTCACTGACGGAAGTGGCTAATTTCACCGGGGAGCTAAGACACGCTCTGGACAGGCAGGACTCTATTTGAGTCGAGCCGAACCGTGAAGTAATATAACAGGCTGGCTATACGAATACTACGTAGCCAGCCTGTTATATTACTATTATTTATGTTTGCGGCTTTAGCTCTTCCCAATCCTGAACATTTTTGTCCCGCATACGGGGCAAACTCCCTGGGTAGCCGGTTTGCCGTTCTTCATGGTTATCGCTTTTGCGTCCTTGATTTCTCTCTTGGCTCGACACTTAACACAATATCCTTCCATCGGTCAACCTCCTTTTTTTGGTTAGAAAGCTTAAAACATTTATGCCTGTGTTGTCAAGAGCTAAAAAGTGGAATATCAGGCTCTGATTGTAGTAAAAACGATAAAGTTTGCCGGTTTCGGAGGGCTTATCGTTGTTGACATTATAACGTAAGTATGGTTAAAATTGCGAAACATTAGTGCTGAGGTGCGAAATGAAAATTGTGGTTATTGGTCTGGGACAGTGCGGCGGCAGAATTGCTGACGAGTTTGCTCGGATGAATAGTAGAGCACGCAGCCGGCGAGGTATTGAAATCGTTACCGGTGCTTTTGCTGTTAATACTGATGCCGCTGACTTAAGCGGATTAACCGCCATAAGGCGTGATTACCAGCATAGAATCCTTATTGGCGGACGCAAGACCGGAGGTCACGGCGTAGGTAAGGTAAACGAGCTTGGCGCCGAGATAGCCAAGGAAGACGCCGATAAGGTTGTAGACGCCATAAGGACAACCAAACGCTTCTACGAAACGGATGCTTTCTTACTGATTGCCGGCGCCGGTGGCGGAACCGGCTCGGGGAGCTTACCGGTGATGACGCAGCACATCAAGGAACGCTATTCCGATAAACCGGTATACGCCGCCGTAGTCCTTCCTTTCGAGCATGAAGAGCAGACAGAGGAAAGGACTATATACAACACAGCCACCTGCCTCAAGTCCACCTACTCCGTGGCTGACGCGGTTATACTCATCGATAATCAGAGATATATCAGAAAGGACTCCTCGCTCTCCAACAACCTGATAAAAATAAATACCCTGATAGCCGACCCGTTCTACGGTATCCTCTGCGCCGGCGAGGAAAAGAAACCCAAATACATCGGGGCGAAACTGCTCGACGCGGGCGATATAATGCAGACCGTTGTAGGTTGGACGGTAATCGGCTACGGCACATCACAGATTCCCCTGCTCAGGTTCCCCGGAGAGAGGACACGCGATTTCAGGAAAAAGGGGACCGAAACTCTGAAAGGTATCCAGGCGATGGACGCCGCTATAAGCGAACTTTCACTCAACTGCAAACCTGAAGATTCGAGGAGAGCCCTCTACCTGGTCTCCGCGCCTTCGAGAGAGATGAACGTAGACCTGATTAAGGAGCTCGGCGATTACCTGAGGACTATAGCCCCACAGGCAACGATAAGGAACGGGGATTACCCCAGACAAAGAGGTCTGCTGGACGTCAGCGTAATTCTGTCAGAGTTGAGCGATGTGGAAAAAATCAGGAATTATTATACCAAGTCGACCAGCCTCATCCCCATTATGAAGAAGAGGCAGGAAGAAACGGTAGTTAAACTTAGAGAAATCGAAGAAACCTCAAAGGATATTCCATCGTTACTGTAAAGAAAAATAAGAGTTAATTTTGCCAGCTTTAGTGCATTGAAACTTAGCTACCAGGAATGATTAAAGCTGGCATTTTTTTACAAAAAAACCATCAATTTCTGCAATAGCTTCTTGGGAATCCGACGTTTCATGGGTTATAATGGATGGCGTAAGTAATATGGCTTCTCAGGTCTTTTATCGTAAGTGGCGCCCCCGGAATCTGTCTGAGGTAGTAGGGCAGGAGCCTGTAACACAAACACTGCATAATGCCCTCAGCAGCGGTCATATATCTCACGCTTACCTTTTCTGCGGACCGCGGGGAACGGGCAAGACCAGTACCGCCCGCAGCATGGCTAAAGCGGTCAACTGCCTGAATCCCGATAACGGCGAGCCGTGCAACACCTGCGAGATGTGCCGGGCGATAACCGAGCTCAGGGCGCTGGATATCATAGAAATCGATGCCGCCAGTAACACCGGAGTCGAAGATATCCGCAGCCTTCGCGAGAAGGTCAACTACGCTCCCAACCAGGCGCGGTACAAAGTCTATATCATAGACGAAGTACATATGCTCAGCAATAGCGCCTCGAACGCCCTGCTCAAGACCCTCGAGGAGCCTCCCGAGCACGTTATTTTTATACTGGCTACCACGGAAGTGCATAAAATCCTGCCTACCATCCTGTCACGATGCCAGCGGTTCGATTTCAAGCGCCTCTCTCAGGCGGATATAATTCTGAAACTGGAACGTATCTGCCAGGAGGAAGGAATAAAAGTGGAACCGGAAGCGATGCAGCTTATCGCCAAAAGCGCTACGGGCAGCCTGCGGGACGCGGAAAATCTGCTGGAACAAATGACTACGTATTACGGGTCCGAGATAGGTCTCAAGCAGGGACAGGCGATGCTGGGTATCACCGGCGACCTGCGGACAAGAGAGCTGGTCAGGCACATTATGAATAAAGACATTTCCGCCGGGCTGGCTACCATAAACGCCGTTAACAGCGACGGGCTGGACCTGAGGCAGTTCAACCGCGAGCTTGTCGAGTACCTCAGAGGACTGCTGCTGATAAAGACAGGCTCCGATGAAGCCGTCGACCTGGTTGCGGAGGACGTGGCTGAGCTGAAGGACATTGCTGCCGGGGCTTCCCTGGAGCAGATACTGACTGCGGTCAGACTGTTCGGCCAGCTCGAACCCGGCTTCGACAATTACCCCACCTTACCGCTGGAACTGGCGCTGGTCGACTGTATCCTTGCCGGAGAAGGTGAAAGTGTAGCTCCCGTAAAACGAACCGAAGATGAGCCTTCGGAACCCCGTAAAACGGCTGCTCCGCCTCCTCCACCGCCGAGTTCAAAGAAGCCGGAGCCGGAAGCAGCAGGTATCGATGAACCGAAACCGGAGTCGGATATAACCGAAGAAATTGTTACTGAAACGGAAATCCCTGAACCCGAACCAGCCACGGCTGAAGCAGAACCCACTATTGCTGAAAAAGAAACCGCGGTATCCGAACCTGTCAAGGTTGCTGGTGAAGTTACGGAAAACGGCAGTGAAATCGATAGGTTACAACAGAACTGGAAACAGGTTATAGAGCAGGCGCCCCAGGATACGAAAAAATCTCCTGCGCTTGCCATTCTGAGAAGCGCAGGAGTTACTCCGGTGGCACTCGAAAATAATACCGTGTCCTTATCCTTTAGATACCCCTTAATTAAGGAGCAGATTGAGAAAGTCGAAAATAAAAAAGTAGCAGAAAGAATCATCAGTAACTTTTTAGGATATTCTTGTAGTGTAACTTGTGTTTTAGAAGACAACCATCTCCTTAAAGAAGCACTAAAAATGGGCGCACAAAGAATTACTACGGAGGAAAAATGAATTTTTCGATGTTAAAGCAGGCCCAGGAACTCAAATCGAAGCTGGACAAGGCTCAAAAGGAATTAAGCAATACCGTCATAGAAGCGGAAGCGGGTAAAGGCGCGGTAAAGATTACAATTGACGGTCAGCAAAAAATACTCTCGATTAAAATATCGCCGGAGGCGATGAATCCCGAAAGGCCGGAGGACCTGGAAAAGCTGATTATGAAAGCGATAAACGACGCCAGCGATAAATCCCAGAAGCTGGCCGCCAAGCAGCTAAAAGGTCTGACCGGCGGACTGAAAATACCGGGGCTGACTTAACTGATATAATTGAAAATGGGGAGCACTTTGCATCAAATGTCATTCTGAGTCCGCCCCGGCGGACGCCAAAGGCGAATGACGAAGAATCCAGAATCCGCCTCTGGCGGACTCGTCTGGATTCCGTGTCAAGCACGGAATGACAGTCTTCAGATAGCCTCAAAAGGTGACAGGGTTAGGTAAATAATAAAAAAGTCCGAGGAGCCACAGCATTGAACGATAACCTTCAATCCACCGCCGAGCCGATAAACAGGCTAATCCAGGAGCTAAACAAACTGCCGGGAATCGGGCCCAAGAGCGCCCAGCGTCTCGCCTATTACCTGCTGC
>CAZCMK010000011.1:0-6727 GCA_964499775.1 uncultured Dehalococcoidales bacterium
AGGTACGCCGAAAATGATGTTCTGACCGCTCATGTGGTCGGAAGCACCGGAGACCAGGAACAGTACCATCTCGGCAAGCTCTTCCGGTTCGGCAAACATGGTTATAGACCTCTGCTGCTGTTCTTCCGGCTGCTTCCCAACCATGAACTTCCTGATACGGTCACTCATCGTTCCGCTCGGCGTAATGGCATTTACATAGATGCCGTAAGATGCCATCTCCATTGCCAGTGTTTTCGTAAAAGCTATTATCCCCGCCTTGGCAGCCGCGTAGTCGGTACCGCCCGGCATGCCGATGACAGCCGCTATGGAAGAAGTATTGACTATCTTGCCATATTTTCTCTCTATCATATAGGGAAGCACGGCTTTCGTGCAGTTACGCGCGCCGTTCAGGTTGATGTCTATAAGCCTGTCCCACATCTGTTTATCCTGTTCTATGAACGGCACCAGTCTATCCCTGATATTTACTCCCATCGAGCCACCGGCTATGTTACACAGGATATCTATTTTCCCGTATTTATCAACGGTAGCCTTCGCCATTTTTAAGCAGTCTTCTTCTCTGGTCATATCAATTTGGAACGAAGTTGCTTCACCCCCGGCTTCCCTTATTTCTTCAGCTACCTTATCGGCAGTCTCTTTCATAATGTCACATACCATCAGTCTGGCACCTTCCTGTGCCAGCAGTTTTGACGAGGCTCTGCCAATGCCGCTCCCACCTCCAACCACTATGGCTACCCTGTCTTCCAGTTTCATCTCAACACCTCGCGGGTTTATTCGAACATTATTACGTTACGGATTACCTCTCCGGACTCCGAAGATTCCACCGCTTCGTTTATCTCCTCCAGCGGATACCTGCCCGTTATGCTCTCATCCAGCATGAGGCGTCCCGCTTTATACAACTCCGCGTACCTGGGAACATCGAGCTGTAGCCTGGTCGAACCCATCGTGCAGCCGGTAAGCATCCTCTCACTGATAAACTCCATTGCCATGAACTCCGAGAGGTCTCCCTGGGCTATACCAACCAGAATTACCGTACCACGCGGTCCCAGCGCTGCAAACCCCTGACGTACCGCAGTTATACTCGGCGTCATGATAAAAGCGTAATCGACTCCTCTGCCGCCGGTAATATCCTTTATCGCCTGTACCGGGTCTTTTTCCCTGGCGGCATTCACCCCGTGTGTCGCTCCGTATTTCTTGCCGATTTCTACCTTATTGTCCAGAATGTCCACCGCAATAATTGGATGGGCGCCGCTGAACCTGGCACCCTGAACGGTGTTTACTCCGACACCCCCGATTCCGAACACAGCTACGCTCTGAAAAGGCTTTACCCCGGCACGGTTGATAACCGCTCCGAATCCGGTTATTACAGCGCAGCCAAGCAAAGCCGCGCAGTCCATCGGCATGTCATCCGGGACCACGGCACACTGGTATTCGTTGAGTACTATGTGCTCGGCAAACGCTCCTACCGGTCCTACAATCGGTGTGAGAGGTTCGCCTTTTTTGGTAAAGAGATGCGGCGGCGAAGGGGCGCTGTTCTCACAGAGATTACGGTACCCCAGCATACAGTTAACGCAGTGTCCGCAGCCTCCGGTTACCGGAGCCATAACCACGTGGTCGCCCACCTTTACGGAGGTAACGCCTTCTCCCACTTCCTCAACATAGCCGGCGCATTCATGTCCGGCCACGCCGGGAAGCATTGCCGGCAAATCTCCCTTTATCATGTGGATATCGCTATGGCAGATCGCCACGGCCGCCATGCGTACCTTGACTTCACCCGCACCCGGCGGGGTTATATCCACCTCCTCCACCGACATTGGTTTACCGACTTCATATAATATCGCTGCTTTCATATGACCTCCCTGTTTTGCTGGAAAGGCAGGATTAATGTGATTCCGTATGTTTATATGGAAAACGGATAACTCCGCTTACTATCTACCGGCGAAAGTTATCACACAGCCCTTGAGATGACTGGTATCGTCAGAGACCAGGAACAACACTGTCTTGGCAATCTCTTCAGGCATGGCAAGCATACTCAGGTCCATCTGCGGTGCGTCAGGATTTTCTTTCTTCCTGGCTTCCGCGAAAGCCTGTATTCTCTCCGTATAAACACCGCTCGGGGCTATACAGTTTATCTGTATCCCGTGGGGCGACATCTCCTGGGCTAACGCTTTGGTAAAGCCGATTACGCCTGCCTTGGCAGCCGAATAGTCGACAACTCCCGGCGTGCCGTCAACTCCCGCCATGGAAGAGAAATTGACTATTTTACCGCTTTTCCTTTCTATCATGTGGTTTATCACCGCCCTGGTGCAGTTGCGGCAGCCTGTAAGATTGACGGCAATCTGGGTATCCCACTCTTCTTTTGTCGAGACCGGAAACGGCGTCTGCTTATCACGGATATAACGTCCCACCGAGCCTCCGGCCACGTTACACAGTATATCTATCCTGCCGTACTTCTCCAGGGTTACTTCGACCATCTTAAAAGCCTGCTCTTCTTCTATCATGTTCGTTTCAACCGTCGATACTTCACCGCCGGCGGACTTAATCTCCTCCGCCACGTTGTTTGCCCCTTCGACATTACGGTCGGCTATCATTACCCTGGCGCCTTCCGAGGCGAGAAGCTTCGCCGTCGCTCTCCCGATACCGCTGCCGCCGCCGATAACAATAGCCACCTTATCTTTTAGCTTCATACCTCACCCTTCCGTTTGAGTGTTCTTTACATTCTATGGATACAAAACGTTGGTTGGTTTATAAACCAACCCCGCCGTGTTCATCGATGAACCTGCATACCGGCATCTCCGCGCCTACTTCCCCGGCAAGCTCCCATGCCATTTTCACTTCGAATGGGACTCTCCTCTCCCCGGGAGCACCTTCCTGACCCGGCGGGGGTCCCATCCGGGGCATTTCTATACCAAGCTCCTTCATTCTGACCTGGCTTTGCAGCCCCCAGGTGCCACCGGTGCTGACGCTCATCACCTCCACCAGTTTATCCTCATCGAGCCCCAGCTTACGTCCCAGGTCCAGACATTCACGGGCGACCGCCGGCACATGCAACGCCGCCATATTGTTTACCAGCTTGTAAGCCTGCCCCATCCCCGTTTTACCCAGGTAGAATAATCTTTCGCCCATTGTTTCGAAAACCGGCCAGCACTTTTTCACGTCTTCGTCATCACCGCCAATCAACAGGTTCAGCCGTCCCTCCCAGTAGTGGATGGGACCGCTGGGGTCACTCACCGCACAATCGACAACCTTAATCCCCTTCTCATTCTTGGCTCTGACGTACAGGTCCTGGCAGTACCTGGGGCCGATGCTGCTCGAGATAATGATTATCCCGCCTTCCTTCATGCCTTCCCAGATTCCGTCCTTGCCGAAAATGACCTCATTCGTCTGGTCGATATCGCTGACCATGGTAAATACAACATCGCTGGCTTCGGCTACTTCACGGCAGGAATTTGCTGGGCTGGCACCCAGCGCCACCATTTCATCGACCGCCTCTTTCGCTATGTCATATACGGTGACGGTAAATCCCTTTTCCGGGATGCACTTTGCCATCGCCATACCCATGTTTCCCAGACCGATAAACCCCACCCTGATATTACTCATGGCGCAATCCTTTCCGTTAAACCGGTTTACATCTCTCAGGAAATATCCGTGTTTAGAACTCTATGGTTTTCAGGTCGTCGGCAATAATCAGCTTCGGCTCTGTCAGAGCCTGGACGGCTTCCACGTCCCAGCCGGGTGCTGTCTCCTTTAACACCATGCCTTCAGGCGTAATTTCGATAACGGCGATATCGGTGATTACCTTGCTGACACAGCGTGGCGCTGTAAGCTCGTAGGTACACTCCTTTACAACCTTCGGCTCGTTATTCTTCGTGACATGGGTCATAACCACCATAAGTTTTGCCGCACCGAATGCCAGGTCCATAGCCCCACCGATACTTCCCGGCTCTCTCCCCGGAATCACCCAGTTGGCAAGGTCGCCCTTCTCGGATACCTGAAGACCGCCTAGAACACATAAATCGATATGCTTACCTCGTATCATTGAGAATGACTCTGCATGGTCGAAAAAACACATTCCGGGTTGACGTGTGACCATCTGTCCGCTGGCGTTTATCAGATGAAAGTCCTGCTCTTCTTCGGTGATTGCAGTACGACCAAAACCCAGAACCCCGTTCTCGGACTGAAAGACTACTTCTTTACCCTCCGGGATGAAATTGGTTGCCATGGTGGGAATACCGAACCCCAGATTAACGATCATCCCGTCCTCGAACTCTTTAGCAACTCTCAAACCCATCGTCTGTTCATCAAGTTTTTCCGGCATCTTATATTCCCTCCTCAGGATTTTTTCTAACCACTACACGGTCTACATAGATACCCGGAGTAGCTATCCCCTCCGGGTCAAGGTCACCCAGCTCCACGAGGTAATCTACCTCGGCTATGGTGACTGTTGAAGCTCCAGCCATAGCTCCGTTGAAGTTGCGTGAGGTGCCCTGGTAGACCAGATTGCCGCGCCTGTCTGCTTTATAAGCGCGAATAAACGAGAAATCGCCTTTCAGGGCGTATTCAAGAACACAGGGGACACCGTTAAATTCTCTTACCTCTTTCCCTTTTTCCATCAGCGTTCCGGGGCCGGTGGGTGTATAGAAAGCCGGTATTCCCGCCTTGGCGGCTCTTATCCGCTCGGCGAGGGTTCCCTGCGGCACCATTTCCACCTCGAGCAGTCCGGCGAGACGTCTGTCATGCAGAGGAGAAGGAACTCCGGGCATGGCGTTACCGGGAAAAGCGGCGATACACTTGATTACCTGGTCATTCTGAATCAATAAACCGCCGTTGTCATAATTTGGCGGCATCTTAATTTTTCTCTCCGGCGCTCGCCGCTGCATTCCGGGCGGTGGAGCCTGCATTCTGCCCAGACCCGGCGTGTTGGCAGCCAGAGTCAGGTTCTTGGCTCCCTGCTTGACCAGTGCCCGTATGAGATTGCTCGGGGTACCGTTAGCCGGTCCGAAGCCGCCGATGAATATGATGGCTCCGTCGTAGACGTCAGCCACCGCTTCATCAAAACTGTTTACTACCTTGTTTATACTCACTCTACCTCCTTTTTCATTTCATCTGATTGTTTTTTACCGTATTTGTAAATAGCATATTCAATCCTGAAAGTCAAATATTGCCGTACCCCGCCGTAGAAGCTATAATGCCAGCAATCAGCCTGAGCCGAACGGACTATTTTTCAATATTTTTTCATGGTGACGTGGTTAATGCTATTATAGAACGATAACCGAACTGAAAGGGGATTTGAATGGAAAACATAACCGAATCATGGACTCTTACCCAGGTGGGTGTGGTAGTCAGGGACGTGGAAAAAGTTATCGAACGTTTGACGGAAATAGGTATAGGGCCCTTCCAGCAAATGACCTTACCACCAGAGAGAGAAGAATACTTCCGCGATAAACGAATGTACGCGGATTTCAATATCCACGGAGCCCTGATGGGCAATGTCCAGCTTGAGCTTATCCAGCCCGTTTCCGGAGATTCTCCCCACAAGGAATTTCTGGAGACCCAGGGTGAGGGTATCCAGCACGTGATGTTTGCCGTGGACGACCTGGAGAAAACGATAGCCCATCTGGAGGAGAAAGGCGTAACGGTGCTTCTAAGAGCTAAATTCCCCGGCGGCAGAGGAGTCGCCTACATGGACTTCGGTGCCGGAAATATAGTCGTGGAGTTATCCCAGAAAAGGTAGATAAAGATTAACGCAGGTTTGGCGGAAGCGCAGAAGGAGATTAAAGTCACTTACAGCCAGCTATGTGCCAGCCTAAAATAGATGTGAGTACACAGACTCTTCGGGGTTTGGGAGGTGGTATGAGAAAAATAGTTACAACGTCTGTAATCACATCTGGCTTTATCGCCCTTCTGCTGGTCCCAGCGGCTGTCGCCGGCTGTGGAGGAAATGACACAAACCAGGTTACCGAACTGGGACCTGTGGAAATCAGGGAATACGAAGGCCAGAAGCTCTCCTCGACGGATGATTTCAGAGAGAATTCGATAGCCGGCCCCCAGCATATAGATGTCGAGACATATACGCTGCAGGTAGATGGTCTCGTCGAAACGCCGCTAAAACTCACCTATGACGAAGTCATTGACGGGTACCATGATTACAAAAAAGTGGTAACCCTGGACTGTGTCGAAGGATGGAGCGCAACCATCCTCTGGGAAGGATTTCTGGTAAGAGACCTGATAGCCAGCGCCAACCCCTCGCCTGAAGCCACAACCGTCATACTTTTCGCTTATGACGGATACTCGACCTCCTTCCCGATTGAATATTTTACGGACAACGATATTTTAATAGCCTATAAGATGAACGAGGTTGACCTTCCCCCGGAAAGAGGTTATCCTTTCCAGCTCGTAGCCGAAAGCAAGTGGGGCTACAAGTGGATTAAATGGATAGCAGCCATCGAGATATCCGATAATGAGGATTACCGGGGCTACTGGGAAAGCAGGGGCTACTCCAACGAGGGAGACCTGGATAAAAGCTTCTTTGATTAAAACAAACAAATGAATTGGCGATTGACCGGAAAAATACTGCACTTGTTGCAGTCATACTCAGCATAAAGGGTATTTTTCGTAATAGCCCTTACTTTTACTGGCCATTACTATACCGTTTTTCATCAAAAACCGCCTTCATCTAATTCTGAATCGCTATTTCACCGGTGCGGTCAGTCATCCAATATACCAGATT
>CAZCMK010000011.1:6827-42189 GCA_964499775.1 uncultured Dehalococcoidales bacterium
TCCCCCCCGGACGTAGGAGGGGGATTTTTATTTTATACAATTAATATAACTGGAGGTAAAGAATGAAAAAGAGACTGTGGAATGTGGTGGCTGTTCTACTCCTTCTGATCCTCGCATCAGGACTCGCCGCTTCATGTAAATCGGCTACGGAAGAAACAAAATCGTCGATAATCGAATGCACCGACCAGATAGGCAGGCTGGTAACTCTGGAGCATATCCCGGAGAGGATTGTCTCTCTCGCTCCCAGTAATACGGAAATCCTGTTCGCTCTGGGGCTCGGCGATAAGGTAGTGGGGGTCTCCGATTACTGTGATTACCCTGCCGAAGCTCTGGAAAAACCCAAGGTAGGCGGTTACTCCACCGCTGATGTCGAAAGGATAGTCGCCCTCGAACCCGACCTGGTACTGGTTGAAGACTTTCACGTCGACGAGATACTGCCGGCCCTGGAAAACCTCGGGCTGACCGTTGTTACCATAGACCCCAGAACTCTCGACGAAGTCCTGGACTCATTCATCCTGATTGGAGATATCACCGGCAAGAGTAAAGAAGCCCAGCAACTGGTAGATGAGATGTCCGAAAGGATTCTGGCGATTACCAGTAAGACAGATAAACTATCCGAGGAAGAAAGGTTGAGCGTGTTTTATGTAATGTGGCACGACCCCCTGATGACGGTGGGAACCGATACCAGGATTCACGAGTTGATTGAAAAAGCGGGAGGAGTGAACGTTTTTCAGGAGAGCGAAGGCTATCCGATGATTGAGCTGGAGGCTCTGGTAGATGCCAATCCCCAAGTGATTATTGCCGGTAGCGTTATGGGAGAAGGCGCCGATTTACCTTTTACGTTTGCCCAGACAGAGTCAAGGCTGGCGAACGTGGACGCCCGTCTTAACAACCGGGTATACGAGATAAATACCGACCTGGTAGGTCGACCCACTCCAAGGATGATTGAAGGCCTGGAGCAGATGGCTGCAATGATTCACCCGGAGCTTTTTCCTTAATATAAATTTGAAGTAAGATAACAGGTAATATAACGAACTATGACCTTAAATAAACCTGGACCGACCATGACGGAACAGGTGATGAATTTCCGTCCCCACTGGCGACGTCGTGTCTATGCCATCGCAGGGATGATAATCGCTGCCGTACTGGTGGTGGTACTCGCCACCACCATCGGCAGTGTAAAAATCCCTTTCCTGACCACATTCCGTGTTCTGGTCTCACAACTGCCGTTTATAGACATTAATCCCGACTGGGTAAATGCCACGGAAACAATCATCACGGATATTCGCCTGCCCAGGGTTATCCTGGCAGGGCTTGTCGGAGCCGCTCTGGCTATCGCCGGCGCTACCTACCAGGGACTTTTCCGCAATCCGCTTGCCGACCCCTATCTCATCGGTGCCGCCCAGGGAGCAGCTCTCGGTGCCGTTATCGGTTTCCTCCTCCCGATTGAGTTCAGCGCGATGGGGTTCGGGGTTATCCCGATGCTCGCTTTCACCGGGGCGGTTCTCAGCGTAGCCGTGGTGTATATTCTGGCGAGGGTCGGCAAGACCGTGCCGGTAACCACTCTTATCCTGGCCGGTGTGGCTCTGGGAGCCCTCTGGGGCTCGATATACTCGTACCTGATTATAACCAGCGGTGAAAGGATACACGGAATAATATTCTGGGTCATGGGCAGTTTCTCGCTGAGCGACTGGTCGGAGGTAGCGGTCGTACTTCCGTACGTGTTAATCGGGGTAATAGTAATAATGCTGTACAGCCGCTCATTGAACGTGATGCAGCTCGACGAAGAACAGGCTAAGCAGCTCGGCATCAACGTAGAAAAAGTGAAACTCATTCTACTCGCCGCTGCGACTCTGATAACCGCTGCCGCCGTTTCCTTCGTGGGTACAATCGGGTTCGTGGGTATTATCATTCCCCACGCCGTCCGTCTTATCTGGGGACCTGACCACCGCTTTCTGCTGCCCCTATCCGTATTGAGCGGCGCTATATTTCTCATCATTGCCGACCTGGTGGCGCGCACCATCCTGGCACCCACCGAGATACCGATAGGTATTATCACCGCCGTCTGCGGCGTGCCTTTCTTCCTCTACCTGTTAAGACGCAGAAAAGGAATAGTCTATTTTTAAGGATATGTTAGATGACCAGATTTGAAGTAGAAAACCTCCGCCTGGCTTACGGTCACAATACGGTAATAGAGGACATTTCCTTCCGGGTTACCCAGGGGGAAATAGTAGGACTTATAGGGCCTAACGGCTCCGGCAAGTCGACCATGATTAAAGCGCTGAGCCGCGTTCTCAACCCTCAATCCGGAAGAATACTGCTGGACGGAAATAACATATCCGGAATCCCGCGGTCGGAACTGGCACGCTCTATGGGTGTAGTCCCTCAGACGCCTATCCTGCCCAGCTCGTTTACCGCCTTCGAGATAGTCCTGATGGGCAGAAATCCCCACCTTGGACTGCTGCGGTATGAAAGTGAACAGGACATGGCTATTACCTGGCAGGCTATGGCAAGAACGGCAACCCAATCTCTCGCCGAGCGGAGGGTGGGAGAGCTATCGGGCGGTGAAATACAGCGTATCGTCATTGCCCGTGTCCTCGCTCAGCAACCGGAAACAATCCTCCTCGACGAACCGACGGCGAACCTGGATATAAGCCACCAGCTTGAAATATTAGACCTCATTAAGATGCTCTGCAGGGAAAATAGCCTGACCGTTGTTATCACGCTGCATGACCTGAACCTGGCTTCTCAGTACTGCGACCGGTTAATCCTGATACATAACGGACTGGTGCATGCTCACGGTACGCCGGAGGAAGTTATCAACCAGGCAAACATCAAAGACGTCTACGGGACCGGGGAGTGTGTTTACACTCACCCGGTCAACGGGCTCCCGATTGTTCTTCTTAAGGCAGGCAGCGGTCGTAATGCTCTACCCGAAGATACCATAAACCCCCGGAATAAAGAAACTGAAAAAGAATAGACCTTGCTTGAATGCAGTGAGTGGTTAGACGTTAAAAAGAAAGGTAATTATATCACCATCGGAGACAGTATAGTTTTCCCCTTCGAGTCGTAACTGTCCTCTCTTCTTGGCTTCGGCAATAGTGCCGGACTTCATCATGTCGTCGTAGCCAATTACCTCCGCCCGGATGAATCCCCTCTCCATATCGGAGTGAATCTTACCGGCGGCTCTGACGGCATCCGTCCCCTCCTGCACCGACCAGGCTTTGAGCTCGGAAGAGGCGGTGGTGTAAAACGTTACCAGCCCCAGTAAATCATAAGAAAGCCTGATTATCCTGTCGGCTCCAGACTCCTTTATGCCGTACTCATCACGCATTTCTGCGGCAGCCTCGTCGTCAAGCTCGGCAAGCTCCTTTTCCAGCTCCCCGCAGATTGTGGTGGCGCGGCATTTCCGGCTGGAATAACGCGAGTCCAGTTCCTCATTAAGAGCCTCCGCCTGTGGTAACTGCTCTTCTCCGATATTGACCGCGATAAGCAGAGGCTTGGCGGAAAGCAACTGATATCCGGAAAGCAGTTTCGCTTCTTCGTCGGTCAGCTCCATTTCCCTTACGGGCATGTCTTTTTCCAGCCCGGTTTTTATTTTCGCTATCATTTCCTGCTCGCGTAGCAGACCCGTTCTTTCCTGCGGTTTGGCGCCCTTCAGCGATACATCCAGTCTCTCCAGCCTCCTCCCCAGTATCGCCAGGTCCGAAAAGGAAAGCTCGAGGTTCATATTGTTAATATCCCGCTCCGTATCCAGACTTCCTTCGGTATGCGGTATCGTGTCATTCTGAAAAGCACGTACCACGTTTATAAGGACATCCACGTTACTAAGCTGGGCAAGGAGCTTGCCGCCGATTCCTTTATCCTGAGCCATATCCTTGACCGAAGCGCCGATATCGATATAGGTAACCGAGGCGGGCACTACTTTCTCGGGATGGAATATATCGGTCAGTGTTTCGAGGCGTGAGTCCGGCACTTTTGCCATTCCGATGTGGGCAGAAGTGCCCTCTCCCGTATGTCCGCCGCTTTCTCCCTCCGTCAGGGCACTGAAAACGGTTGTCCTTCCACTCTGGAGCAGACCGATAATACCTATATTAACGCTCATAATCTAAAACACACGGACAGACAGGAGGTTTCTAATACCCTGCTTTTACCAGATTGCTGGCGAGCTTGACGGCAAGTTCCCTTTCTTTCTTGGTTAACTGTTCATTACCAACCATGTCCAGAAGAGCCAGCAGCGATTCATGGTTACCTATATTGCCTACCGATTCAATAGCTTCTATCCTCAGCTTAAGAGGGAAATTCATATTAGTGGCGGCATCTACCAGGTCTTTCAGTTCACCGGTTTGTTCTGACATCGCATCTTCTCCTTTTAGCTTTACTGAAAGCAGCCGTATAATGCATTTCACCGTATTTTACCCTTTACTCCGGTATTCTTCAATCATTCAAAAAGTCGGTACTATTCGGTTTTGGTAGTTTTTCATCCTCACCCCCCGCCTGCCGAAGTCTTCCGCCTAAGGCGGATCGGGCAGGCCTTAATCCCCCTCTCACGCAGGATAATATTTGAATAGCAAGATAAGGTGTTGCGTGAGAGGGAGAGAGAATTTATGAGAGGGGGCTCCGCCCCCTCTCTCCTTAACTCCCCTTTCCTGCCAGGAAAGGCTCTCAGCCAATACCGGTGGTTCTGGCAGGAAAGGGGTTCATCCTGAAGGTTCACCCTGAAGGGTTCATCCTGAGTCCGCCTATGGCGGATGAAGGGATACAGGGGATAGGTAATAATAAACAACCAAATGCAAACAGAACCAAAAAGGCGATATATAAGAACAGAGTCCTCCGGTCATGACCGGAGGACTCTGTTATGTCAAGAATATCGATTAAGTCGGCGTCCCGAAACGCTATTTAGCCTTATTCAGTAATGTACATTCACCGACCACTCTATAGACGCAGGAAGGAGTACAGGTCATACCGAGCGGACACTCGGTGGTATTTTTCTTGCTGGTCTCTTTTTGAATAGTCTCGGAAACTACGGTTTTCACCGATTCTTTCAGTCCGGCTAAAACCTGGTTAACCTCTGTTTTCACCGTATCTATCAGTTCACCGGTTATCTCTTCCTCCGGTATTCCCAGTTCATCGGCACAGGTATATACACCATCCTTCGTCACCACGAAAAGCGCCATTACCAGCACATCCTGATTATCCATATCCGTCATCTTACTCCTCCTTGTTCGGTTTATCTTCCCGCTTTACTTCCATCATAAAGCATTATAATAAACCGGTCATAAAAGAGGTGTATAAATTGTATTAAAAATGTGGGACTACAGGATAATATTATTCACTTTATGTTAGACGAACGACCGTGCTGTGGCTTTATCAACAGAAATACCCCTGAGCCACGGACTAAATGACTCAGGGGTATTTTTATGTATCCGGTGTCTTATCTATATTATTAGAGTTTAAACCAGAGCGCCTCCCTCCGGTGATACGCCGTTCGGGTCGATTGCTTTAACAATCTTCTTCCACCACAAATGGTAATTGGATAAAGCCGGGCCGATTTCATCCTGAGGACCCATTGTCGATGCGAAGTAGCGTTCCTTAAATGCCCGGGCATTCTGCTCTTTCTGCCATGTTTCCACGGCAGCCTTCGCTTCAGGATTGAGAGGGTCGTATTTACAGAATATCTCCGTTTTACCGAGATGCCCCTGTTCGACTCCCCAGCCGAAGAAAGCCCCACCGTCATCCACAATCAGTCCTTTTTCTATCAAAGGTCCTTTTGCCTTGCCGGCACCGATAGCCCACCTGATAGTCAGGTCTCTCTGACCCATGATAGGAATCGAATTGAAAGCTCCCCCGTTACGGAACGTCTCTCTTATGGAGGCAGAGACTCTGGTGCACTGGCACATAAGGATTCCCTCGATTCTGGGGTCTTCGACCGCTTTCAGCGATTTCCCTTCGGCTTCACTGATAATCGTATCCAGTACCTTTTTCTTGTATTCGAAATCTTCGGGAGTGTTACCGGCTATGATTATAAAGAAGCCGGGACCCTGCACTTCCTTGTTGAGCCGGTTGAAGGTCTCTTCTTCTTCCTCATTGCTTGTCGTGATATTCGCCGCTACCATCGAAATATTAAAGCCCATCAGCTCGTAGGCTATTTCATTCTCACCTATCTTCAGCTCCGCCTGCCACATCTTTTCCACCGAGGGAAAGCTGTAATACCGCGCCATCATGTTGGGCGGTATCTCACCCAGCCGGTAATTCGGCGATACCCCTTCAACCGGGTAGACGGCAGGTCCCGGCCAGTGATATAGCTTCACCGCAGCCTTGGTGAACACGCCGGGAGTTACGCCCGGCGGCACAGCGCTGGTAAGTATGCTCCTCAAAGACGGGCCCGGCCCGTCGCCACAGAACCACTCGTCCGACGAACCCAGCGAACCCGACCTGACGATATCGCCTGCGGGGGTTACCCACTCGATAGCCAGGTGGTTACGGTCGTCACCGCCCGTGGTCTGGTCCATGTGCCCATGCCCTCTGAGCATTGCCGAGCAGTTCGTCCCGGCCCCTTTTATGCAGAAATTCAGACCTCTCTTGAATAACTCCGCCTGTAGCTGTGCCGATATCACGTAGGGTTCGACCACGGCATACATATTTTTTTCGTTGATTTCAATTATCCGGTTCATCCGTCTCAGGTCGAGAAGGATAATATCTTTGGGAAATGCCCCCGACCAGCCGGTGCATATCGGTCTGAACTGCACTTTGTGTTTGTTACACAGCTTGACCACCGCCTGGACTTCAGCCGTGTTTGCGGGTAGCATGACGGCTGCGAACTCAGCCGAGAAATAAGCCGGCATTATTACCGGGTCGTCACAGATATTCTCTTCCCCCACAACATCTTCGAATTCTTTATATACTTCTTTACTCAATGCCATGATTCATAAACCCCCTTCCTATATTGCCTTTTCCACGAGTTCGACGATATCGTACACTTTCAGACTGCTTCCGTTATCCTTGAGAGCTACATTAAATGTCTTCTCGCACCAAGGACAGGCGGTCACGATAGCCTCGGCTCCGGTGGACACGGCTTCATCTATCCTGTCCTGAGCTGTCCATTTGGCAAACTCGGGGTTAGACTCGATAACTCCGCCGCCGGCGCCGCAACACCAGGAATATTCCTTAATCCTGGTCATCTCCGCGAGTTTTACACCCGGGATGCTCCTGATAACATCACGCGGCGGGTCGTAGACGCCGTTGGTGCCGCGCCGGTACGACTTCGGCGGGTCGAAAACAAACCTGTCTCCCGGGATTTTCTTCCCTTCCCAGTGAACCCACGGCTCGCCCAGCCTGCCGAGACGGCACGGGTCATGGTACGTGACCGATAGGTTTACTTTCCTGCGCGGCTTTAGCCTGCCTTCTTTTATAAGTTTATCGATATATTCAGAGATATGCAGCACCTCAAGGTCTCCCTTGAGGTTGTATTTATCATAGAGTACTTTGAATGCCTGATACCCGTCGGCGCATCCGGTTACCACCGTCTTGATACCGGCTTTCTTTATCATGTCCATATTCTTCTTTGCCTGATTGAGAAAGTCTTCCCTGTAGCCCATCTGGTAGGCACGCCCGCCACAGCACATTTCTGCGTTACCGGCAATACCGAAGTTAACACCGGCTTTCTGGAGTATCTTCACGGTGGACTTTGCCAGCTTCTGCATATTTTTATCGAAACTCGTCAGACAGCCGACATGATAAAGCACGTCCACCTTCTCTTTAGTAGCGTCTTTCACATCCAGTCCGGCAGCCCAGTCGCCCCGTTTGCCCTTTGCGCCGGATACCATGGTCCCCTGCTTTCGCAGACCGGCGATTACCTTTTCCAGAGCCGGGTTGGTCTGGCCGTCCTCGACACACTTAATCCTGAACTCACTGATTGGTTCGAGAACTTCCATGTCCATGGCGTAATTACATGAGACACCGCAGGCACCGCACATCTGGCAGTTATATACTATATCGAGGAGCCTGTCCGTATAGTTAAACCCGTTCTTTAACATAGACACCGCTATATTCAGCCTTCCGCCGGCTGAATAGGCATGGTAGTTATATCTCGCTATGCTGGGACAAGCATTTGCGTACTGTTCTCCCTTAATCATCTGCATGGGGATGAACTTACAGGTCGAACACCGGCAGCACATCTCCATATCGCCCTGATACTGTTCCAGTCCCATCTTCGCTACCTCCTGAATTCTTTCGATAGTAATCTACTTCTCATAACGTACTTTAGAAGCATATTTTCCCCGGATTCATAATATAATTCGGGTCGAACATATCCTTGAACTTATTCAACACGGCAACCGTCGCCGCATCTCTGTTGATAATCATCTCGGCAGTTGCACCGTAAGGTCTCGAGAAGAAAGCACTTTTAGCTATCAATCCTTTTGTAGCCGAAGCGGATAACTCCTTTACCCGATTTAGCTCGCTTGAATTATCGGGATTGTAAAACAGATTGAACTCGCAGTGACAGCCGGTTCCCTGCACTATCGGCTGGATGTAGACACCCATATCCGAAACCGGATAACCGGCTTTCTCAGCCATATCATTCATGGCCGCTATCTGACCTTCGAGCTTATCATTGATGGTTAAGTACAATACGTCCTGACAGGCGCCTTTGTAGCGGAGTTTCCAGTAAGGTTCCGCAGAAGGCTGCCGGACTGTTTTCAGTATTTCATTGGCTGAGATTCCACCGACTGTTTTTACGGCTTCGATTCCCAGCCGCCGGGTTATATCGGTGATGCCGCTGATGTGAGAGCTTATCCGCTCCTCAGGGTAATACTCATAGCCGGCCAAGTTATAGAACAGAGTCCATGCCGGCAAAGCATCCTTAAGGTTCTTATAGCCCTTTGGCCATTTCCCGGCGAAGATAGCCGCCATATTGGTATTATTGAGGATAAAGCATTCGTTAGCCATTCTCAGTCTTACCAGCCAGGAAGCCAGTTCCATCAGCGGCTCGAGACCGGCGGAACCGACCACGAATGGTTCTTCGAGGCTGGGCAGGAGCTCACACCTCAGTGATGCCCATGTGACTATACCCATAGTCCCCTGCGCTCCCTGGATAGCCCTGTGCCAGGAAGCAACGCCGGGTCCGTACGGCGCTTTTTGTATGCCTCCCACTTCCCACTGCTCATCCACCGTGCCCGGCCCGGCTGCCTGCCCGGTCCTGAACTCGTCACCACAACCGAAAATTACCTCGACGCAGGCAAGCGGGTCCGATATATCCCACTGGTACTTGGGCATTATTACAGGCTCTCTCTCCAGCATACTGCCGACTACAGACTTCGACTTTTTCGGCAGCAGCGGCATATTGAGCCTTATTCCCTCCTTTGTAGCTGCCGGTATGAGTTCGCCGAAGGTCACACCCGGCTCCACCATGGCAACCCGGCGCGCCCGGTCAACCACGATAATCTTATTCATCCGGCTCAAATCTACCATGATTGCCCCTCCTGTTCCCGGGACGGTGTCGCCCCTGAAACGGGGAGGGCCCGAGCTTACCGGCACCAGCGGCGTCCGGGTTTCATTGGCAAGTTTCACTATCTTCTTTATATCCCCGGTACTGGCGGGTTTTACCACGCACGCCGGTCTCACATGGTTCACGAAGCTTATATCGCTGGAGTATTCATCCAGCGTCGCCGGTTCATAGCTTACATTGCCGGCGCCGACGATTTTTACCAGCTTCTCCTTTTCAATCATTATTGCCCCCTTTCAACTTACACTGGATTAACAGCTCTAAAAACAAGGGAAAACCCATACTTCATAAAGGATAGTATTGACATTTACGCCACATGTCAAGCGAAGAGAAATTCCCGTTCTACTTAATCTTAGTTGGTAAAAAACAATGTCATTCCCGCCCGCCTCAGGCGGGCGGGAATCTATCTCATCGATGCAATAGACCCCTGCTTTCGCAGGGGTGACAACAACCAAGATTGAGCAATAACGAAAATTTCCTACCCAGGTCGGTTAAGTTCATGCACTCAGGCTTATTATACCGAGCATTTCCAGACCCCGCAATATCATTGTTATCGCAATCGCGGTAAGGAGAAGGTTAAACACATTCGAGACCGCCCTTAGTCCTCCCTTACCCATAAACCTTACAATCCTGTCGCCCAGAAGGAAGAGTATCCAGGCGATAAGCAGGTTCAGTATGAAAGAAATCAGGACTATATATAGCGGGAACTGGCCTGCAAGTAGCAACAGCGTGGTGATTGTCGCCGGGCCAGAGAGCAGAGGCGTTCCGATAGGAACAACGGCAATCATTTCTTCTTTTACGGCTTCCACCAGCCTGCCGGTCAGAATGTACTTGACGGAAAGAACCAGCAGGATAAGTCCTCCGGCAATAGCGAACGAGCCGACGGATATCCCCATTACATTCAGAATGAACTGACCGAAGAAAAGGAATGCCAGCCCGACGACAGTAGCCGTGATTGCAGCTACGTGTATCATCTTCCGCCGCTCTTTGCGCGACATCCCTTCGCCGAACGAGATAACGAAGGGCAGATTACCCAGAGCATCGATGACGATGAATAAAGGTACAAACGTTAACAGTAAAGACTCAAGCCACTCTGGCATTCACTTCTCCTGATTCGCTTTTTTCTAAAAACCGGTTATGGATAGTACCTTACTTATCCTCTTTTTTCTCCTCAGCATAAAAGCCCTTGATGTGTTTGGACAAGTCGCGTTGCGTAAACGATTATATTTTAAGAATATGATAATAGCAAGAAAATATAATCGTGAACCAATCAGTTAGTTATACACCCCATACTCTTTTGTAAAATCAATCATAACGTGGATGTTTTCCGCGGTGCCTTCGTCCGGGACAACCCTGGGGCAGACGATAAGTCCCCCGTCCTTACCCACGACATCTATCAACTCTTTACAATAATCTTTAACATCCTGAGCAGTCCCTGCCCTGATTAATGTAGCGGGAACATTTCCTCTGATACACATGTTGTCCTTCAGCACTTCTTTCGCCCTGACAATATCCGTGGTATCGAAATGACCCAGTACTTTACCGGGCGGAAGCTCGGCAAGGTATTCCAGGCGTTGCGTCCAGTTTCCCTCGAAAAATATGCCCGGCACCATACCTTTATCGATAATAGCAAGGATAACTGCCTTCAGTCCGGGCCAGTAGAATTCCTCGAACTGTTTCAAGGACATAAAACCATCCGAGCCGCGGTGAGTCGCCATAAATACCCGGGGATTGTCATACCTCTGCGGTAACGCCGCTATCCTTTCCAGATTTCTCTCCAGTATCTGGTCGCAGGCTTTATGGAGGTTCTCAGGCTGCCGGTACATATCCAGCATCGCGCCGTGCATACCGCGGATACTATCCGATATAACATCGAAAGGTGCCCCGCCGGCACCCATTGAGGTAAGCGGGAAACCCAGCTTTGCGATTTCCCTATCGAATTCCACCGCCTTGGCACGGAACTTATTCAGTTCTTCTCCCGCTTTCTGGAGTCTCTCGATACCTGCGGCTATTTCCGGAGTTGCCAGTGCCTGGGCAAGCATCATCCCCCCCCGGAAGCCAAAACCCATGGATGATAAGTCCGGTAGTCCTGTGAATGATTCCATCGCTCCGACGACCCGCGGCAGAAATGTCCTGAGCATATAGCCGGTACGGTCGCCAAAGTAACTGTCATACTCATCCGCCTTCATCCACTCGCCTTCTATAGCCTGGTGACCGGACTCATCGGGGATTCCGTATCCGGGCCATTTCATAGACCTGGGGTCCAGGTACTCCATGGCAAGTCCCGGTGAAATTCCCTGGACATGGCAGAGAGCATCCGGCTGGAAGTCCACAATGGTTTTCTTGGTGGCTTCCAGCCAGCTATCATAATCATAATAGGCGGGCTTGCAGGTTATTCCGGTATATTTCCCCGGGTAATACCCGAAGGACATCTCTATAGGGACTCTATCGGGTATTTTCAACTGGATGGCGTCGCTGACCCTTTTCTCTCTCTCCTGGTACAATTGTTCCATTGTCTTTTCTGTCAACTCTTTCCTCCCGATTTATTTATCTGGTTTATATTAACAGTTATATTTTTAGTTCTGCCAGACACCGTGGCCCTTGCTTCTGAGTTCAGCCGCCAGTTCTTTTTCTTTACTGGCTGCCTTTTCATAGGACATGGGATTATATTTTTCATATAACTCAGGCACCAGATTCATGCCATACTTGTGGACGAATCTATTAGATTTATAGCTTTTCTTATTATTTTCAAAACGTTCCACAGGCGTAAGTCCGGTCATGCCGACGTAATAGCAGGGAAGAAACTGGTTTAGACCGCGGTTCATACCGACGAATTTCTTGTTTTTTATAATCGCCGGAGATAACTCGATTACATATACATTATGGTGCTGTTTTGCCGGACTCATAATAACCTCAAAATATTGACGATTATATTTCATACAATCGGGAAAAACAAGACGGCTTATTATACCAGATATAAACAGGGCTGGAGGTTTTCACTCCAGCCCTGTTTGTTTTAAACGATATGAATGGCTCCTACCGCCAGTGGTCTATGCTGTAGGTAAGATTGCCCATAGGCCTGCGGGCGCCCAACCACTGGGGATATTCTTCGCCACCGCCGGTAACGATTATGCAGTTCTCATACGGGTCTCTCACCATCGGCACCATATAATCGTCCGGCAGTTCTTTATACGGCTTACCCGATTTCGGTTCTTTCCCCAGCCACGAGTTTGTCTGGACATCGGGCCACGAGTGGGTCCGGTATTCTTTCATCGTTACGAAACTCGCCTTGTAAATCCACTCATATATTTCATCCTTGGATTTAAAGCCCTGTTCATACATGTGCTGAGCCATCTGAGGGAGCATGAGGAAGGTAATACCGCCCTCTCTGCCTGCCCAGAGTTCGGGAATCATATATTCAAAGAAGTTATGCGGGCCGGGAATACCCTTAACGCCAAGACGCCTGGCTATTCCCCCGTGGCCGCTTTTCTGCAACGCCCGGTATCCGCCCGGAGAGAACTCGGTGCGGTGTATATTGGTCGTGCCGCCTCTTCCCAGATTCGTCACGTATATAATGCTCTCATCCTTCTTAAAGTCATACTCTTCGTTCAGGCCCTTCCAGCCCGGCGGCAGTGAATCTATATCCTCCGGGATGCAGTTAAACAGCGGTGCCCCCATGACTCCGCAGTTGGTTACGTTCGGAACATTACCGCCGAAGTTCCGCCACATCAGTTCGGCAACACGGGCAATACTCCTGTTTGCCTGGTTGCCGGGACCGAATATTCCCACATCGAAGTTCATCCCTATTTCCTTGGCAATCGGTCCGCTGACAAAGAAGGCCTGGCTGCCGCGACCGTCAAAACCACCTCCGCCTCCTGCCTCGGCGATAGCCAGAACCACGGGCATGTATTCCGGTTTGCACCCCGCCATGACGGCATTAACCGCTACCTGTTCCACGGTTGCCCTTCGCTTCACGGGCTGGAACAAAACAGGGTCGCCTTTCCTGGCTCCTTCTCCCATTCCCATTACCATCCTGCCTTGTCCAACCTGGTGAGTTATGAGCTCGTCAGGTTTGTGACTGGTGCCTTTCAGCATCTCGGCAACGCGTTCCTCGGTAGGAACGACAACCGGCAGACCATCCGTATAAAGGGCGATAGGAGCGTTATAACGCAGCGAAGAAACGGGTTCAGTCCGATGGTAAAACTCCTCGGCTTCCTCAAGGGTGCCCTCGAACAGAATCCTGTCATCGGGAAGCTTCAAGAGACCGCCTGCTTTTTCCTCTTCCGTTAAAGACCGGGTCAGGGCATCGAACAAGGGTCCGAGGAAACCGTCGACATCTTCAGGTCCGGGAAGGGTACGGGAAACGTGTATCCTGCGTAAACAGGGCGAACCGCTCATCATGGCCGCCTGCCTGAAGCATTCATCCTGGTCTGCATAAATAAGAGAGACCGTCGGAATGCCTTCTTGCTCAACATCTGCTACCTGGAACAACTGTCCCCAAATAGCGCCATGTCACCAGATTACCCCGGCTATCATCGCATCGGCCGTTTTCTTCTCCTCTTCAGTTAACTCAGCGCTGAAACCGAATTGTCTCTTTATCTGCCAGTTTACCTGAGGATAATCAGCCGGCAGTTTTTTCAGTAACGGTATAGTGATATCCTGGTCGCCCCCGGCATTTATGCAGACGTAGATTGTCTTGCCGTCGATTGTATCGATACGCGGCGCCAGGGGATGCTGTTCCACCGGGTCTTGAATCCCAAGGGGATTGAGACACTTATATTTTTCCGCCATTTTTTCTCCTTCCATCTTTGTACGTTTTAATCAGAACTGCCTGGTTTCAGGCTTTGGAGTTATGATGATTATATGCCACACGGAGAAGGAAAAACAAGTTGGCTGTTTTTATCGAATAATCAACGGGCTTGAAGGTTTCTTTTCAAGCCCGTTTGCACTTCCGGTGAAAGCTGAAAAAGCCAGATTCACCCCATTTTCTTTATACCCCTAGTGAAGAGCAATATACCCTACCGTTTCTTTGGCATGATTTGTTTCATCATCCTTGGATTTCTCTTCTTTTACTCTTACCTTTACACCGCTGGTAGTTTTACTCTTATAACGCAGATTACAAACATCTCCACCATTCAGTGTCTGCATATCCACCAGCAAACCGGGTACAGATGAGAAAAGCCCGTAGCTTAACGCCTTCCATGCCTGATTCACCTTCCCACCAAGCGCTACTTCATACCCCACGCCGTTTACGGTACCACTCCCGGGCTCCCAGGCTATATAGCCCAGTGTTTCAGGACAGTGTCTCTGGGGATTCAACTGCTGCTCCTGCATGGTTATACCAAAGTCGGAAGTGGATACATTGCTGTTCCTGGTAGACACGGCATCGCCGCCATTACAGGTCATCACCGAGCTTATCAACACCGGTGTGACGCTGAAAGATTCGTCAAAGTTTACCAGGGCAACCGAACCTGCACCACAGTGGTTGGTATCAAAAGTCCCGGCTTCGACCTGGGTGCCATCCGGCAGTGTCCAGTGCCCTTTCTCCATTGCCAGCCAGGTTACCTGCTCCAGGCAATGGTTACCGTTCAGGTAATTCCACTCCTGCATTCTTATCCTAAAGCCTGTCGGCGTGACGTTCTTGATACGTACTACACCGGGGTCGCCCCCGTTATGGCTGACCGGCTTGGCTACCACCACCGGGTCGGCAAAGCTCTGGGTGAAGCTAACCGCCTGCCAGTTATTGTCTATATTCAATTCACCTGTTTCCAGCGTGCATGCGGAGCTAAACAGGTCCGAATCAACATTCTCCAGAGTAGTATCACCGTCATATTCAGAGAGGTCATAATTATTCGAGTCTCCCCTGGATATACCTATCGTCGGAGTTAACAACCCGTTACCGGACCCGTAGTTAAACTGAATCGTTCCGTCTCTATTCAGTATTACTTCGACATTAACCGGAGTACCCGTTGTTCGTGACCATGTTTCTGCCCTCCACCTGATGCAGACCGAATCAGAATCCGGCTGGTGAATATATATATCTTCTCCGCTCTGTGCGATGCCATTTGTTTTAAGGTCATCCCACAGCGGGGCAATCATAGTCCTGCCATGGAGTGCGGACGTGGAGTTTGAAAAATCATGAGCCGAATTCGTAAAGTCCAGGAATCCATTCGAGCAGACATATACCGAGTCATAAGTATTACCGTAAAAAGGGAATGAGAAAGGTAAAGCATATAGCCAGCTCTCATCGTCCATATTCCACCCCTGGGCAACCCCGCCGCCGATAAAATCGTGCGTAACCAGCAACTCGTTATAAAATACCGTAGTGGGTAAATAATCGATAAGCCCCTGGCAAAAATCATAGAGGTCTATGTGCTTATCATCATAAAATTCCTGAGAAGAGCTTCTTGCGGACTCTATCCAGGACCCGCCCATAGATGAGTAATAATCGGCTAAAAATTCTTCCCAGGCTCTATCGGCAGGAAAATCGATAACTGTTCCGTTGTAATCCGGGTCAAATTCTCCCTGTGTCGCCGGGAAGTATATAGCAAGGCCATGTGAATCCGGCCGGGATGAGCCGTGCTGTTCATGAATAATGACTTTATCGAGCTGGTCTATTACCTCCTGGGCTTTGACTTTTACGGCATTCTGGTCGTTGTTCCAAGAATTTCTCATAGTCCGCGCAAAGGCACTGATTTTACCTGCTAAACGATTCATCCTACCGAGTCTGATAGCGGACTGGGTCTCGTCATTGCCGTAAGATTGATAGTATTTATTTACAATGACTCTACCGAGTCGTACTGCGTTACAACCCGGGTTGGATGTCAGAAAATTAAGGATTAAGTCATAGGGCCAGCCGCCTCCCGGTTCGATTTCCTCAGAACCAACCATAACACTGCCACAGCTACGGATTTCATAAGCTACCTCTACCATTCCCATGAGACAGGCGTCGAATCCGATAAGGTGCATCGGCCCGGCGAAACCGTTAATGGTGCTCAATGCAGTTTGAACCTCGTCCATATACAGGCGATCACCTTCGTTCGTATCGTCCCAGCAAACCGCCTTGTAGACCGGCTCCTCTTTCCTGATTTCATCATTCCTCCATCCGCCACCGTGGTTCCAGAAAATCAGGGCATAATTATCCGCCGGATAATTATCAACCGACCACTGGACGAAATCCACCACGGTTTGCGGGTCTCCCATGTTGACTTCTTCAAGGTCCGGTACGTCATTATCTGCATCGGGAGTCATCCCCGGAGTAATATAAAAGCGCTTGCACCCCACCCAATCTCCGTAGGTACTGTCATACCCGTCAATGCGGTCGAATTGAACGACGATATTTACGTTGGAATCAGACCCCACACTTGACATCTCTAAAAAGTCATCTATGGCAGCCGCCTCCAGGTTATTATCACCGTCCAGATAAACCATGAAGGTCCACTTCGCCTGCGGTAATTTAGGCACAGCATTATTATTATAAGCCAGGGCTGTGGCAGGTGGCGGCAGCATGGTTGTAAAAAGACTCAACGGTACTAAAATCGATGCTACAAATAACAATGTCTTACGCCGTATCATAAAGCTACATTCCTTCCTGCCTCGCCATAGTAATTGCGAATCTACTGCTCACATTATTTCCACATCTATTACACTTTAAAAAAGGAGAACGTCCACCATATATGTTCATTTGACTTCGATGGCTTCCGCTTCAATATAAGGGGCACCATCATCGGTAACTCTTACCGTGCCTCTAACTTCCAGAAGAGTACCGATATCCTTATCAGGGTCAAGACCTGCACTTTTACCGGTTATATAGATACAACCGGTTTCATCCCTTACAACCCAATCGCTTCGGGTCACCGGAGGCCCGGAATCATCGTCAGCGTGCCATCCACGATATTCCCCGGCAACGGTGACGAGATTATTCTCATACCGTGAGGGGTCTTCTATTATTTCGATAATCGGCACCTGGTCGCCTGATACTTCGCCAGGTGTTTCTTCATCGGTGTCTGGTTTATCGGTCGTATTGCATGCCGATACGGATAATATTAACGTCGATAAGATCAGTATTAACAGCCAGTTTACGGTTCTTCTAAATGACAACTGTTCAGACTCCGAATATTAATATATTTCTCCGTTTTTTCTTTACATATCTTTTAGGCACAACGGCTGAAGTGTATATCTTCCTCCGGGGACGTGTCAAGGCTTGATAAAGTATACACGTATTTGTATACTCTGCTGTTTGTCACTGTTTTACGGTTCTAACAGGTGCATCTTATAACCTACGGAGCGGTGGTGAAGGTACGGTCAGGTCCGTAACTGATACCGTGCCCGACACCCTTCGCCCGGTAGTGATAGGTCGTGCCCGGCAACAGACCGGTGAGATTACGACAGTACCTGCCTGTTGAATCCTTCGTTTTTGACGGTGTCTCATTACCGTACGCGGTTGTTAACCCCCACTCAAATGAGACCTCTACAGATGACGCCGTGCCGAGGTCCTTTAAGGCTCCTTTGAGTTTTGCCGAGTTACTGGTTATACTCACGGCAGGGCGTGTTCCTATTGTCGGCGGTGTCCCGGATGTGGTGAACTTCCGGTTCGGCCCATACCCCACTCCGTCTCCTAAACCTTTCGCCCGGTAATGATAGGTCGTGCCCGGTAACAGACCGTTAAGGTCAAACCTGAATATCCCCGTTGTACTCCTCGCCTGCGACGTTGTTTCATTACCATATGCCCTGGTCGTCCCCCATTCAAAGGACACAGCTACCGATGAAGCCGTACCAAGATCCTTTAATGCCCCCCTTAACCTCGCCGAGTACTCGGTTATCATCCTGGGTACCCTACCTCCCATTACCGGCGGGTCGAGCGTGGTGAAAGTCCTGTCAGGTCCATAAGCGGTACCGTGCCCGACTCCCTTCGCCCTGTAGTGATAGGTCGTACCCGGCAACAGGCTGCTGAGGTTGCGACCGAAACCACCCGTCGAGCTCTTCGTCTTCAACGGAGTCTGATTACCATACGAGGTGGTCGTTCCCCACTCAAAGGAGACCTTTACTGATGACGCAGTGCCGAGGTTTTTCAAAACACCCTTGAGCTTTGCCGAACTGCCGGTTACCAGTGCTGCCGGTCGCGTTCCAATCGTCGGAGATGATAGAATACCTAAATCAATTCTCCCGCTGCCGTAGAGGTTGTCCTTACCGGCTTCCCCGAGGTCGACCGCCCCACCTTCGAGAAACGACTGTACCTGCGAGGGAGTATATGACGGATAACGGCTCAGCACCAGAATAGCAGCACCGGCGGCGTGAGGAGTAGCGCATGAAGTACCTCCGAACGAAGGGACATACGAAACCGTGCTTGTATCAGTGGGCGCAACTATATCAGGCTTAACCAGACCATCCTCAGTCGGACCACGTCCGCTATATGACATCAGTACCGCCGGGTCGTACCACGGCACAGCACCCACCGAGATGATACTGGGAGAATCAGCCGGTATCGTGAAGCTGCCGGCGGTAACGATGTATTCCAGTTCCTGATAGTAACAATATAAGTGGAAATTTACCGCTCTCGTGCTATAGCTTTCTAACACTTTGATATCGTATTCACCTGTGTAAGGAGCTTCATAATATGCCGCCTCAACCGGGTCATTGATACCTTTCTGATAAGTATTCGACCAGGTCAAGCATTTTCCATCATTGGCATATAAATATATATCGTAGTCATTACTGGAAAAACCCCAGGGGTCGTCCCACTTCAACTCCAGTAAGATAGGGTAATCTCTATAGGCATATATAGTATTAGTCTCGTCGCCCGGAGCAAATTCATGCCAGCCATTACTATCAATATCGGCAAAATCCCCCTGCCAGTGACCTTGAGCGTAGTTGTGCATAGCCGCCGCCGTAGTAATACCCGTTGCGTAAGCTTCATCAAACTTCTCATTAACAGGTCCGCTACCGTTACCCGGACCCCAACGCGGTGAACCCAGAGACGCACAGATAACATCGACATTCTGACCCATCGCCCAGTCCACGGCATTACACACTTCAATATCAGTACCATAAGTAACAAGATAGAACTGGGCGCCGGGAGCAATATCATATACGACCTCAGCGCAGGCTGTGCCATGCTCCGTATCTCCCTCGATATCATAGCCGGCACGGCAGCAATGCGTGGTTACGGAAGCCGGCAGCTCAGTACCAAGAAGAGAAGAATAGCCGGTAAATCCCTGGTCGATTATCGCCACCTTGACCCCGGTGCCGTCGTAACCGGCAGCCTGCCACGAATCGGCGTTCATGACAGCCACGCCTTCAGATAGTACGGGCAGCACCGGATAATAGGGTAGCCTCACAAACTCGATAGCCGGGTCTGCCGCTAAAATTTCTATTTGATTTACGGGTATAAGTACCTGTATCAGGTTTTTATACCTGGTCTCAACAATTCCTGATTTACCGGCTATCTCGACGGCAGTATCGACCCGGTCAGGGACGCTTTCGACGATTACCCTTGCACTACCGGCAACTAACTCGATATTGTATTGCTGTGAGAAAGATTCGGCCTCTCCTCGCGATTCAGCATCGATTAGCCGGTTAAGTCCCGAGTCCAGTTTCGGGTTTAGTTTCCCGGGGAGTCCCGGTGATGGAGGTTCAGGCCTCTGCTCATCGACGGCGGCAACCGTTTGTCCTCCGATAAAGAGACCCGTGCCAAGAAGTAAGAGGACAATTACTGATAAACTTAAAATTGATTTAACTATGTTTGTCATGGATTATTGGTAATTATATTTTAACTAGAGGAAGAAAAACAAGAATCCCGGTATGATATAAATTAACGGGCTTGAAGAGAAACCTTCAAGCCCGTCTTTATTTCTGATGGAGGTGGGATAGACCCCGTTTCTTCCTTACGCAGTTCCAGAAAGAACAGCCTTACCAGTCAGGCGGTCCCGGAGTCGTCTGCCTTTCATATATGGGATTATATACAAGCGTGCCGAAACCTCTCAGCACTGCGGCGCGTTTTACGTTAGGTGGCTCATCGGGGATTGCCCTGAGTACAGCATCCTGGCGGCAAACAATGCCATCCCTGAATTCCGGGTGAGTGATTATAAAAATGTCATTCCGCTTGATAGCCCGTAAAACACGCTCGCCCATCTCTACCGGGTCCATATAGACGCTGGTATCCATCATAGGCATACGTCTCGGTCCTTCCTGTCCCTGAGGAGGCGGCATAAAATCGGGTTCGCCCTCGTTCTTGAGATGTTCCGGACGATTGACCGTGCTGGATATTCCAAGGTTGGTCGCGGTTCCGCCGGGATACAGCACAGAGGCTCCGATGCCGGTCCCTTCGAGCTCCGAAGCCAGACTTTCCATTAAACCGGTTATCGCAAATTTCGTGGTGGTATAAATACCCATCCCGACCATTGCGAAAAGTCCGACTGTCGAAGAAGTCGAAACCACATGCCCGCCTTCACCGTGTGCCTGGATACGGGGCAGTATGGTGACGATACCGTTGATAACACCTCCGACATTCACGCCCATGCTGTAATCCCAGTCCTTGTAAGTTGAAGTAACGGCAGAACCACCGGAGCCGACACCGGCATTGTTCACCAGCACGTGTATTTTCCCGAATACTTCTTCCGCTTCGTCGGCAGCCCTTGCATAGGCCTCGCGGTCGGTAACATTCAGGTTTATCGGATGGACCATCTTTTCGGTGCCTTTTTCCTTGAAATATGCCATGGCTTCATCGAGAGCGTCCTGGCGCATATCGACGATAACGACCTTCATTCCGTTCTTAACAAATGCCTTGGATATACCGAGTCCGATACCGCTGGCACCTCCTGTAACGAAAGCTACTTTTCCTTCTACATTTTCCATTATACGTATTTCCTTTCTAAAATTTTATATACCGCACGAGCCGTCGGCACAGGGAAGACCAACGGGCATCCGGAGCGGTTGCTCGTCAAGCCTAATCCCGTCTTTTGGAATCCACTTGTCTACCGAGGCGGTCTTGTAATGGACATAATCGGTCGTCTGCCATATGGGGTTCGTCTCTCCGCCGACAACGACAAAGTTGATGCCTTCCGATCTGATGAACGGTAATTCCGATTCTTTAGCAAGCCATTCACTCAACTGCTGCGGGTCATCATAGCCTTCGTTCTTCAGAGTTTTCGCTACCAGAGGGTCAAGCACGAACGTGTAGCTGCCCATACCGCCAAGACTCTTTATTCTTCCAAGAAGATTATCAGCCCCGCCGATTCCAAGCGTCATAGCATTCCAGCCGCGGAATACGCTTACGGCGTTCTCCCCGGGCTTGAAACCGTGACGAACGTGGAAAGGCTCCCAGACGTTTTTCTCCTCGTTCTCGCCGCAGCACTGGTTGGTAAAGCTCAGACCGTTACCGATTGTAGCCACAAAGTTATCACCCAGGCGGGCATCGCCGAAGTTGATGCTCATCAATGTCCATGCCCTGCCGATGACCGAGTTGGCATAATTGAAAGGTCCCAAAGCACCGACGCCGCAGTTCATGCCGATTATGTTGCGGACCGGTCCATTCACCACCACCATGCTGCCGTAAGAACCTGTGGAGCTGGGCATCGAAGGGTGCCGGGTGGAGGCGATTGCCAGGATTACCGGCAGATGCTCAGGTCGTGCGCCAGCCATTACCGCATTTACGGCTACCTTTTCGACTGTATATTCATTCTTTTCTTCGTAAGGCGCAACCGACATTATGCCGACCACTTCCTGAGGGTCGTGGTCGGTGCCGGTAAGCATCTCGACAACCCTTTCTTCCGTGGGCAGGACTATCGGTAAGCCGTCGGTCCAGGCGCTTTCAAGGAAGAAACGCTGCAGGTTAGATTCGGTGTCCGATTCAAGCAGGCGCGGTCTCTTTGGTCTCTCGGGTATTACCGGGTTTTTCTCCGAATCAGTCAGCGGCTTTGTCAGGGCATCGACTATCTCCTGCGTCAGCGGGACGCCGGTAATCGGGTCGTTGCCTTTAACATAGTTGTGAAGGGTTTCCCGGGGTACCCACCCTACCGGGTAAGGAGGGAAAGTCCACCGTAAATTCATACCGTGATAACGACCGTCTCGCAATACATATTCCGCAAACCGGGAGGTGACGATTGGAGCCGTGGGTACACCATATTCGCCTTCCATGGTCCGGGTAAAATCGGCGATACTCGCCGAACAGCCGTCTCAGCCGCCGACGCCGAAGACAACGCCGTCCGCCTCTTTCTTAAGCTTTACCCAGAGGTCGGGAGAATCCGCAAACATGTTGCCGTCCTTGGTGTGCAGCACTGTCTTTACGGAAGGCATGTTCCTGCCGAACCACTCCTGGACTTCCTCCAGAAAATCATGGCTACCGGCGAAACCGGTGTCCACCAGATAGACCGTTTTATTGTCCAGGCTGTCCAGGCGGGGCGCCATTCGCAGCGGTATCAGCTCGTCGACCGTCACCGTGGGTTGAGTTTTGGGGTCAAAAATAGCCATCATGTGCGAGCCGGGTTCACCGCGCCGCCCGAATATGCCGGATGGCTGTCCCCTGGGGTCGTGCACCGTGATTTTAGAATCTTTCATATACAACTCTCCTGTTAAAAAATACTAGCCAGCGTCAACCAAACACTCCGATATGGATGATTTCCTGTCAGGCTCGAATAATATTATAGCACTAGGTAGTATGTATTTCCAGAACATATGATTCCGGATTTGCAATTCCCCGCAATATATATTACGCTATTTTAAGTAAGAAAGGAAGGAGGAAAAATGAAGGATTTCAAAGGTAAAGTAGCATTTATTACCGGAGGAGGCTCCGGAGCCGGACTCGGTCAGGCAAAGGTCTTTTCTGAAGCAGGCTGCAAGGTTGTAATCGTAGATGTCCGCAAGGACCATCTGGACGAGGCGATGGCGTACTTCAAGGAGAAAAATGCCGAAGTTCACGCCATACAGCTGGATCTCACCGACCGCAAGGCGTACGCGGCGGCTGCCGACGAGGTAGAAAAAGTATACGGCGAACCTCCTCAGCTTCTCTTCAATACGGCAGGTGTCAATACCTTCGGCCCGGCTGAAGCCTCGACATTCGAGGATTTCGACTGGGTTATGGGAGTCGACCTAGGCGGCGTAATCAACGGCATGGTGACCTTCGTACCACGAATGATACAGGCCGGCAAGGGCGGTCATATCGCCACGGTCTCCTCATGGGGAGGTTTTATGGCATCACCCGGCTGCACTCCCTACTCCGTAGCCAAGGCCGGGGTAGATATGCTGATGGAGTGCTACTACACGGCGCTCAAACCGTACGGCATCGGCGTCACCTGTCTGTGCCCCACCAATATCAACTCGAATATCGGAGAAGCGGTTTATACGCGTCCGGAGAATTTAAAGAATACCGGATACAACGTCAATGAACAGACTATCGATTTTCTGCGTTCTATTCATGCCCAGGGGATGGACCCCGAAGAGCTGGCTCAGAGGCTTAAGAAGGGCATTGAAGACGATGTACTGTTTGTACTGCCCTTCACCGACGACCCCGAGGCGACAATGAGGGAGCACTGCGATACACTTATCAACTACGTTACCGCCGAAGGCATGAATAGACTGGAAGAACAGGCAAAGAAGAGAAGAGAAGAAATGGCCAAACACACAGAAATGAGCGCGTACCAGACCACGGACTCAGGTTTTGGAAAAGCCAGAGAAGATTTAACCTGGGTCAAAGACCGCCAGGGATTCGGATAAAAACAAGTTAAAGACAGCACTTCAGATAAGGAGTTTTACGCGATGAATAATAATCAATACGCGGTTCTCAGTCCGTGGGCTGAGGCCGACTCTGTACAGCTAAAAAGTATATCGCCACGCCTGACGGCCCTGGAAGGCAAGAAAATCGGTATCTTCCAGAACTTCAAGCAGGCATCCAAACAGATGGCGGTGACCATCGGAGAAAAACTGAAGGAAAGGTATCCGGGTCTGGAAACCAGCCTTTTCGATTCCACCGACCAGAATGTTACGGTAATCGATACCGATAAAAAGGCGGAATTCATAGAGTGGGCAAAGGGGATTGATGCCGGTATTTTCCTTGTCGGCAACTGATCAACCTGCGCCAAGTACCTTGTGTACAACACGATAGCCGCTGAAGAAATGGGTAAACCTTCGGTGGCGGTATCAAATCAGACTTACCTGGTAGAAGAAGGTTCAGCCGCGTCCGGCAGAGGGATGCCGGGAGTAAGGGTCGTCTGGGACTCCATCCACTCCGAAGAATGGGTGGACGACCGTGACAGCCCGGAGAGAGTAGAAGCCGGGGTCGACCCGTTACTGGATACTATTATCGATGCCTTGACCAGACCTTTGACCGACGAAGAGAAATCTCCGAAAGAAAAAGAGCCGGAAAAGCCGTCAAGAATCTTTTTCCAGGGCAGTCTGGAGGAAGTCAACCAGTTCTTTTACCGCAGGGGTTGGAGTGATGGCCTGCCGGTAATACCACCGACAGATGAAGCGGTGGCGGAAATGCTGACCGGGACCGACCTGTTGCCAGACCACCTGATTACCAAACTCGGTCCCCGGCAGGGAAAGGCCACCATGGAGAAAGTCGCCGTTAATGCGGTGATGGCCGGCGCCCTGCCGGTACACCTGCCCGTAATCATCGCCGGGGTACAGGCTCTGCCGGAAAGAGCAACCCGCTGGGACAATTACCAGGACAGCCAGGGTTCATGGGTACCGTTCTGGACAATAAACGGTCCCATACGCAACGATATCCACGTGAACAGCGGAATCGGCATTTTCAGCCCCGGTGACATCGCCAATGCCGCCATCGGCAGGGCTATGGGCTTGATAATCAAGAACATCGGGGGCATACGAAAGGTTATCGAGGATGCCGGAGCGTTCGGCAACCCGGGGAAATATACCATGGTAACCGGCGAGGATGAAGAGGAAAGCCCGTGGGAACCTTTCCACGTGGAAAGGGGATTCAACAAGGAAGACAGCACCCTTACGGTTATGTTCCCTAATAACTTTAACTGGACATTTCCTATGGGATTGATGGGAGCTGATGGTATCCTGACCCCACTCGTCAGTAATGTGCGCGGGTTTGGCCTGTCCATTATTATGATTCCCCCGGGAGCGGCCAAAATCCTGGCTCAGGAAGGTTTTACCAAGCAAAAAGTCAAGGAATACATAGCCGAGCACGCCGTACCCATGTCACCTATGATGCGTCCGGACTCAGAGGATTCTGATGAGCCTCCGCTTATGCCGATGCCGCCTAAGCCCAATACCGACCACATGATGGTCCTTGTTGCCGGTGGTCCGGGCGGTTTATATATCGCATCAGGGGCGTGGATTCAATGGCAGGAATACGTGATAAAAAAGATTGAGCTGCCGAAAGCCTGGGACAAGGTAGTGGCGAAATATAAAAATATGATACCCATATACGCCAAGTATTAGTCTCCGGCAAGAGTCATGGCAAGGTAGCAAGGAGAGAGATGAGCAATAAACTTATGGTACTTGACCCTGTTGGCCAGCCCACCGGCATATTTGGTCGACGACTCGACGTGGACTCACCGATGTTCGCCATCCACGACCCCACCTATCAGCCGAGGGATACCGCCGAAGCCCTGAGCTCCCTGAAAATGGCTGAGAGGCTGGATACCCTCGAAGGCAAGACCGTTTACCTGGTCAACACCGGGTTCGCCGGAGCCAGAGAATTCCTGGAGGAAGTCCGGGACTGGTTCAGCCGTAACCGTCCCGACGTAAAGACCGTGCTTAAGAACAAGACGTCCAGCATGTTCACCGATGAGCCGGAACTCTGGAAAGAGATACAGGAAAACGGTGACGCCGTCGTCTTCGGCGTCGGCGGCTGAGACGGCTGTTCGGCGAGTATCGCCGACTTTTCCCGGACGATGGAGAGTACCTACGGTGTGCCGACGGCCCCCATCGCCACTGCCCGTTTTGCCGATTACGTCCAGCGCGACAGTCGGAGTCATGGCATGAAGCTCCGCTGGAGCTTCCCTCCATACCCGGTTGGATGGGTATCCCGGGAAACCCTTCACAACTATGTGGAAGGAGACGACCCGATTACCGGCGTTCCCCTCATGGAAGAAGTCATTAACGCACTCACCCAGCCTCTGACGGAAGCCGAGAAGCAGTTCAAAGCGAGGAAACGACCCCAGCGTGAGCGCCTGCTTGAGCCTGATACGGAAGAAAACCTGCACCGCCTGTTCCTGGAAAACGGCTGGACCGATGGCCTCCCCATTATCCTGCCGACTGAAGAACGGGTGGGGGAGATGCTTACCGGAACAGACCGTGCCCCCGATGAATATGTCGGCATGATGTCGGTAACCACCCATGAGGAAAGACTCCAGTACACGGTGGAGAAGTGTGCGGTAATCGCAGTCATGGCAGGGGCCAGGCCTGAGCATTTCCCGGTTATCTTAGCACTGGGAGCCTC
The DNA here is from genome assembly GCA_964499775.1 of uncultured Dehalococcoidales bacterium. Taxonomy (GTDB): domain Bacteria; phylum Chloroflexota; class Dehalococcoidia; order Dehalococcoidales; family UBA2162; genus MGML01. The sequence goes on from CAZCMK010000011.1 coordinate 33,743, forward strand.
GGGAAGGCCATCCATGCCCAGCTCCACCACTTCCTTTGCCAGCATGATGGTAGTAAACGGTCCTGTCAGGAATGAAATAGGCATGAACAGCGGACTCGGCGCCTTAAGTCCGGTCAATTACGCCAACTCGGTTATCGGGCGGGCGTGGACGCTGATGAGCATTAATTTCGGTGACATGCGGCCCGGAGCCACCTTCACCGCCAGTACCGGGACCACCATCAACTACAACAACATGTGCTGTGCCGAGAATGAGGAAGAAAGCCCCTGGGAACCTTTCCACGTCCGCAAGGGCTACAAGAAAGAAGAAAGTACGGTAAGTCTTTTCAGAGGCTGGAATGTCCTCACCCAGGGTATAGGGCCGTCACAACGAATGCTGGAGGTAATTAAAAACCTGAGCGGTGGATTCGGTGGAGCTTTTTCTTTCGCTATCGACCCGCTGGTAGCCAAGAGTCTTAAAAAAGATGAAGGTTATGACGACCCGTACAAGCTCAGTGAGTGGCTTGCCAAAAATATGAATTCGGAGTTTGCCAGTCCGGATAGAATTAACTTCATCGTCGTCGGCGGTGAAATGAATCCGATGTGGGTAACCACCGATTTTTCCCACTTCCAGACCGTGGTAATAGACCCCTGGATACCCAAAGCCGGCATCAAGAAAGACGCAAAGCCGCTCCGCATGCCTGAACCCGTAACCTGTGCTGACGGTACCTGCGGCATTTCACTCTAGACCGGATATGGGTTGAAAAACAAGCGGGGCCGGGGATAATTCCCCAGCCCCGTATTCATGCCCGGTTAAAAACCTGTATTAGCTCTCGGGTTCGGTCTCTTCTTTCTTCTTTTCCGGTTTGCTTTCAGAGGCATCCGGTGGACGTAATAAGACCTCTGCCGTCTCACCCATGTTATTGGCATACCCTGCGGTCGTCGATATCTCCAGGAATACGAACGGTTTGGTAATTTTCTTCACTTTAAGGGGGCAGTGTTTCAAGCCCGGCGGAATGGATACAACCGTAGCGCTGTTAATAATGTGTTCTTCCTCTTCATCGCCCAGGCAGATGCTGATTTCCGCCCCTAAATCGTTAATATCTTCCGGGTTGCCGCCGATGAAGCATAGCAACTCATGAAAATCATGGGAGTGCGAAAACGGCACTTCATAGTTTGTATTAATGCAATGATAGCCCAGAGTGGTGCCGTTTCTGAATTCATTATTGTGGGCGAATATCGACATGCCGGTCATTCCGGGTTCCGGTGCCCTGAAAAACGGCCCCTGAATTATATTTCTCCAGTACTTCTTTTTCTCCATATATAATTACCTCCTTCAATTAATTATTTATATATCCAAAGATTTAGTCACTCCCCTTTGTGACTCTTTCCGTGTAAACGATTATATGTCAGACACAAAAGGAAAAACAAGTTATTGCGTTATGTAAAATACCAAGCGCCCCGATTCAACTAAAGGGTCATCGAGGCGCTTTTATTACCTCCAGATTAATCAGTTCTGCACCAGCTTTATCATAACATCACCGCCGTCCTCGCGTGTGTCGAATAAAGCGAATGCGCCGCCATTTTGAGGCTTCCCGCTGAAAATAACCGAGACCCCTTTCTCAACCAGCCTTGCCGTTTCCTTTTCAAGGTCGTCCACGGTAAAGTTAAGGTCGATAATTCCCTCGCCTTTCCTGTATAAAGTCTCTTTGTAAATTTCATCTCTTTCGAGAGGCTGAACGAGTTCCAGGACCAATCTGTCGCCTATCTTAGCTGCCCTGGTTTTAGCTTTGATTGGGGCTTTGGGAGTCTTACCATACACCCGGACATCCGATATCGTACCGGTGTCGAATACCGTTTCAGACTGAAACGCAGCAATATCCAGGTACTGATAGTATTCGACCGTCTTATCCAGGTCTTTTACTACCGCGGTATGACCGCGAAACTTCCAGTCTATTATGCTATTACCTGCTTTCCTCCTTTTCATCTCTTCAGTCATGAGTGTCCGGAATGACAGCAGGATGTTGCCGTGCTCGCGGGTGTCCAGGTAGTCTTCGAGACGCACTCCGTTTAGCTTGAAGTCCTGGATAATACGCAGGCCCTTCTTAACGAGTTTATCCGTTTCCTCATCGATATCAGTGACGCTCATACAGAAATGGTTTACTCCCTCGCGATAAGACAGGGCTTCCCCCAGGGGAATCTCTTTAGGAGCATGCAGTACCTCGAGCTCCAGGTCGCCGATATAAAGCAGAGCCAGAAAATACTCCCCTTCGGGCATGGAGAGGTCGGCAACCTCATCGAACTCAACCGTGACGGCATCATCTTCAGGTTTGAACGGGTTCCGTGTTCGGGGGAGGTCAGGTGCCAGGCCCAGGGACTTGTAGTATTCTAGGGTCCTGTTAAAATTCCTGGTGAATACTCCCGAGTGATTAAATTCCCAGTCACTGTTCATATCATTCTCTCTTTCTTTATAACCAGCATTACCGATACTCCTAACGCCAGATGTCCACGCTGTAGACAGGGGCCATCCCGGGCCCACGGCCGTTGACCCACTGGCCATACTCTTCACCGCCGCCGGTTATGATGATACAGTTCTGATACGGGTCGTTCACCATCGGCACCATGTAGTCGTCCGGCAGTTCCTTCCATACTTTACCGGACTTGGGCTCTATACCCGTCCAGGAGGCAGTACTGACGTCTACCCACGAGTGAGTCCTGTATTTCTTCATCGTCACGAAGCTCTGTTGATAAATCCACTCGTAGACCTCGTCCTTTGTTTTAAAGCCGGCTTCGTATAGATGCTGCGCCATCTGAGGAAGCATTATCAGCGTAACGCCGCCTTCCCTGCCTGCCCAGAACTCGGGTAGTATGTATTCCAGCCAGTTTTTCGGACCGGGTACACCCTTTACATCGGAACGCCTGGCAACTCCGCCGTGACCGCTTTTCTGAAATGCGCGGTATCCGCCCGGTGAGAACGTGGTACGGTGTATATCGATGTTTCCGCCCGTCCCCAGCTGCATGGTAAAGATAACACTCTCGTCCTTCTTAAAGTCGTATTCTTCGTTCAGGCCTTTCCAGCCGGGAGGAAGGGCATCCAGGTTCTCGGGAATGACGTTAAAGAGCGGAGACCCCATAACACCGCAGTTGGTTACTTTAGGAATATTGTCACCGAAGTTACGCCACATTATCTCGGAGGCGCGCGCCAGACTCCTGTTAGCCGGATTGCCGGGACCGAATACTCCAACATCGAAATTCATCCCGATTTCCTTGGCGATGGGACCGCTGACGCAAATCCCCATACTGCCGCGCCCGTCATAGGTGCCGCCGGCTTCCGCTTCAGCGATTGCCAGCACAACCGGCATATACTCCGGTTTGCATCCGGCCATAACGGCGTTTATTGCCACCTTTTCCACGGTAGCCGTTCGTTTTACGGGCTTAAACGTTACCGGCGAACCCTTTCCTTCTACAGGCCTGTTCTTGAAATTCTGAAACAGGAACGCCGTATATTCTTTCTGGTGCACTATCAGTTCATCCGGTTTATGGCTGGTGCCTTTCAGCATCGCCTCCACCCGCTCTTCGGTGGGGACTATAACCGGCAGACCATCTGTGTACCTGGCAATCGGAGCATCCAGAGCCGGGATATATTCGGTCTGGTGGTAAAACTCCATGGCATCTTCATAGGTGCCCTCGAACAGTACTCGCCTGTCATCAATCTTATACATTCCGGTGGACTTTTCTTCTTCCGTAATAGGCCAGGTCAGGGCGTCGAATACCTCCGGGAGGAACCTTTCTATGTCTTCCGGTCCCTGCATGGTACGTGAAACGTGCACCCGCCGCAGGTTGGGCGCACCGCTCATCATACCCGCCTGCGTGAAACACTCATCCTGGTCACCGTAAATGAGTGAGACGGTAGGAATACCCGACTGCTCAACATCCGCTACCTGGAACAACTGTTCCCAGATTGCGCCATGTCACCAGATTACCCCGCCGATTAACGCGTCGGCGTCTTTCTTCTCCTCCTCCGTCAAATCGGCATTGAACCCGAACTGCCTTTTAATCTTCCAGTTTACGTTCGGATAATCAGCCGGCAATTTCTTCAGCAGAGGGATTGTGATATCCTGGTCTCCGCCGGCATTGATACAGACGTAAATAGTTTTACCGTCTATAGTATCGATTCGCGGCGCCAGGGATTTGAGTTCAACCGGCTCCTGCATCCCGAGAGGATTCAAACATTTATATGTCTTTGCCATATAACCTCCTTGTAAAATAATAAGATTCTGGTAATAAAATGCACGACACGATATTTGAGACGATTATAGCTCAGCGATTACCAAAACACAAAAAAGAGCGATATAGAAAACGCCCCGATTGAATTCAATCGGGGCGTTTTCGTTTCTGGTGGAGGTCGGGTGAGGGTCGAACTCTACCCGAAACAATACTGTGTTTTGTTTAATTTTTATCAAACATCGGGATGTCTGTCCAGCCATGTGTATAAATAAACTATACCATTCGTATTTTTATTTTAATTATGATGTAATTATAAATGCGATGATAACAATAGCTATGCTATGTAGAAGGCATCGCCTAGAATATTTTACAGGTCTTGAGGTCCATATTACGGCACAGCCGTTTCATAATTACTCCGAAGATAACGCTGGCGATGATGAGCACGCCTCCCACTATACCGAAGGCGGTGTTGTAGTGAAGGGCACTGATAAGAAGCCCTCCAACCATCGGTCCTGCGGAATGCCCGATGTCCATAATACTTGAGAGTATACCAAGCGCGCTGCCGTAGTTATAATAGCTCGAGAGATCGGCAACAAGAGCTGACGTTGAAGCGGTGACCGTCGCAAGTCCAAGGCCGAAAAATCCGATCAGAATAGCCAGTATCAGGTAATTCTGCGAATAGGTCATAAAAGCAATCGTTACTCCGCTTATAACCAGGCCTGTAATAATCATTACGCCGCGACCGTATTTATCGGAAAGCTTGCCCATCAAAGGCTTGGTCAGGGTAGCTACCACAATCTGAACGGTAAATAAAGCACCTATACTGAGTGTGGTAAAACCGGCCTGCTCGTTCAGGTAAATGGGCATGAATACCTCGAGGCACCCGAACGCGAAATACTGGACTGCCTCCATCAGACTGGTCAGGAGTATACCCGGATGCCTGATAATAGTCAGGATATCCCTCCATATATCGCTGCGTTCTCTTTTCAGTGTTTCCCTGGCTGATGCCGATGTTTGAGTGGACAGGGGCAGTCTGAGCGCTGCGAGCAGCGCCAGCATTCCCATAATGCCCGTCACGAGATAGACCCAATGGAAGTCGTTCCCAAATATAAGGGCGCCCCCAACGAACGGGGCGATAAAACGTCCGACCATTGTTGCTGAGGAGTAGGTACCCATTCGTTCGCCGCGTTTTTCATCATACGTGTCGGCGACAGCTGCCATCGCCACCGGACCCAGGATGGCAGTGGCAAAACCGTGATAGATGCGAATAAGAACGAGATGCCAAGGCTGGCTGACCAGCAAGTAGAGGAAAGGGGCTGTGGCAAATATCGCTGCTGAGAGCAGGATTACACGGCGACGGCCTATGATATCTGAAAGAATACCGGCTGGAAGACTGACAACGATTCCCACCACTGTAGATGCGGCCGCAATAAATCCCACGGTTGATATGGGAACATCAAGAGAGCGAATAAACAGTGGTAATACGGGATTCTTCGCCATTGTTGAACTGCAGATGGCAAGACCACCCATGATACAGAGCAGGATAAACGGTGATATTCTTAGTCTCATAAAAAACTTTCGTATTGGAGAGTGATTATATCATCATGGATATTGTGTAGCAATATTAAGAAACGAAGAGTATAATACTGGGGAAATATAATATGGAGGTGCCGTGATGAAATGGGTAACCCGTTCCCACGTCCACGTTGATCGTGTTGCTTGCCCGTGGCTGATCCAAAGATTCGTGGATAACGAGGCTGAGTTCTTTTTTGTCCCGGCCAGCCAGGTAATGGAGGTGGCGGAACGCGAAGGGGCGATACCTTTTGACGCGATGGGCAAAGCTGAAATCGACCACCATGAAGGTCGTTGCTCGTTTGAGTCTATAATCCTTAAGTATGGACTGAAAGACCCTGCCCTCCTACGGTTGGCTGAAATAGTTCACGCTGCAGATGTGATGGATGATATAGACAAGGATCCCATCGCCCGCGGGCTCGAAGCGATTGCCGTAGGCTTCAGTATTCGTTTCCCTGATGACGAGGAAAACCTCGCCAATCAATTTGAGGTATATGACTCACTGTTAGCCTGGTGCCGGTTGCAGGTCGCAAAAGGTTAAAAATTTTTCAAGCACGGACGCCTGATTACCACTTGCCGATTTCTTCTAGCACTTTCACAACCCGCCAAGTTTCGGCACTTACGGCAGTTCCGCCCATTACGACCGCGACCGATACGGCTTCGAGTACCTCCGCTTTTGTTGCCCCGGCTGCAACTGCGTCCTTTGTCTGTCCCTGGACACACCGCGTGCACCCGGACTGGAGACCACAAGCAAGCGCTATGAGACGTTTTGTTTTTAAATCAAGCGCTCCATCCTGATAGACGCCTTTGCGAAACGTGGTATAGGCAGCCATGACAGGTAATCCTTCGTCAAACCGGTCCCTGTATTTCCCTGCCTCTGTGTAGTATTCCAGTTGATTATCCATTATCCATGTCCTCCCGATTTTAATATATCTCGAATCAATGGCATGATATTTGGTAAGTGGATTATATCTGTTATCAGGATAATTTAAAATGGGTTTAAGGTTTGATAAAGAAACGTTATTGTAACGAGTAGACATAGTACCAGTATCAAACTTTATAAGAATTTCTCGACGATAGGTATCGCTTCTTCGACAGTAGGATTATCATGCAAGTCGATTTCTCTAATAGGAACAGGAGCAGGTTTTTGTAATTTAGCTATTGCTGTTTTTGCGGTTTCAATAGCTTCAATTGTTTTTTCACGAATTGCGGGAGTTACTTCTCCTATTATTGTGCAATTCTCTTTTGAAGAATTATGCAATATCTTAAGCTGCAGATTAAGCTGATATGCATCTATAAAGGGAATAGGAATATCTCCTCGCTTTTGTACAGGTTTATGATATTCACCGTGAAATTTTTTTACTCTGTTTATCCAACCCTTTTCTTCCCATGTTCCATCAAGCAGATCTTGAATATATTCTTTCAACTCATTTTCTACGGCTGATTGAATAATTGGCGTTGATTCTTTGATCCAAGATTCAAGTTTATCCTTCCTGGTATTAGGGTCAGGTTCGAAAAACGCAGTATAAAACCCATCACTCAAGGCTTTAAAGACTGTAGTCATTTTACCTTCCTATAAGTTTTTTACAAACAAGATTACATGTTAAATAATAAAGAAACTGAAAAGAAGCTGTCTCCGCCGACGAATAATTATCTGAATGCTTTATCGTACTCCTTGACGGCGTCTCTGTTCAGATTGTCGTCGTAAATCGTAGATTCGATATATTTCCCATGAACGTTTTTAAGATAGTCTGGCTTCAGTTCCATTGCCATAAACGAAGGATAATTGGCTCCATTGGAGTCGGTAACGCCGAACTCCTTTGCTTCTATAAATCCAAATTGAGGATAATATTCAGGACGGCCGTAAAAACAAATAGCTCCATATCCAAGCTCTTTTGCCTTTGCTATTGTAGTTCTCATCAGTGCTTTACCTGCACCTTTTCGCTGATATTCCGGTTGTACACTTATAGGACCGAAATTAAGTACATGTACACTTCGAAAATCTATCGTTTCTATCCTAGCATGACTATAAATTATGTGACCGATAACTATACCTTTCACTTCCGCAACAAAGCTCAATTCTTTTATCCCGTTTTTCTCACGTAAAGCATGAACCATCCAATGTTCAAATGGACATCCTATACCTCCTCTTTCTATCCTTCCCGGATATGAAAACGCAAAGCGCGTAATCTCCTCGACTTTCCGATAGTCCTTTTCCTCTTCCAGTCTGACTTTTATTTCCATTACATTATATCCATGGTCAGTTTTATCTCTTGTGTGGACATCAAACCGGGTCTTTTTGTTTGCATTTTTTGAATATTGAGTTTCTATTTCTTGGGCAGTTCAAAGGTACGTAAGTTAACAGGTCCTTCAAAATCAAAACCGGCTTCATCAAAGTCCTCGAGGCGCTTGGCATCCAGAGTTGGCCCCAGGTACAGTGCATGGAAGAGAACAGGCTTTCTGATTGCTCTAAAATTCAACGGGCAATGCAGTACGCCTTTAGGAATGAAGACGACGGTTGTCGAGGTGATGGTATGCTTCTCAAGTTCCTTTCCCATCCACAGGTCTATCTCCGCATCGAAGCTACTGCAAAGGTCCGGCAGCTCCGCGCCGAGGAAAATAAGGAATTCATCATATTTGTGGACGTGGGGAATTGTTTCCCAGCAAACCGG
>CAZCMK010000012.1:0-1919 GCA_964499775.1 uncultured Dehalococcoidales bacterium
AGCGAGTAAAATCTGGGGAAGCATGGTTAACACGTAAATAATGGCGGGGGGTATGCCCGTGGAAAAAGTAATCCTCTGTATAGGTACGCTCGATTCTAAAGGACCCGAACTTCAGTATGTGAAGCGGCTTATCGATGGTAAGAGCAACTATAAAACGCTGGTTATGGATGTTGGCTGCCTTGAAGAACCGTACTTCGAAGCCGATATCACCGCCGGAGAAGTCGCTCGGGCAGCCGGTACCACGATTGAGGAGGTCAGGGCTATCAACGAGGCCGGACCGGCTACGCAAATAATGACGGTCGGAGCGGTAAAGATAGCCATGGATTTATACGATTCCGGCAGGTTCCAGGGAGTGCTCTCTATCGGAGGCGGTACCGGTTCGGGGATAGCTTCGGCAGTCCTGAGAGAGCTTCCCGTAGGTGTCCCCAAATTCATGCTCTCATCCCAGAAGATTGTCCAGGCGGGTATCAGGAAATACGTGGGGACCAGAGATATAGTTATCATGCCCTCAGTGGCTGACATAGCCGGACTGAACAGACTGACGATGGACGCCTTAAATAAAGCGGTAGGCGCTATCACGGGTATGATGGAGGTGGCAGAGCCGGAGGTGTCTGAAAAACCTCTTGTGTTCATGACCATGACCGGCCTTTCTACCGGATGCGGACTTAAAGTGAAGTCTTTTCTCGAGGATAGGGGGTTCGAGGTGGGAGTTTTTCACACCATAGGTGTCGGAGGAGAGACCTTCGAAGAGATGGTGAGGAGTTATCCGGTAAAAGGAGTTATCGAGCTTGGCTTGAATGAAATCGGGAACGAGCTTTTCGGCGGCATGGCTTCGGCAGGACCGAACAGGCTGGAGGCGGCGGGAGAGAAAGCGATTCCCCAGATTATAACACCCGGATGCATCGATATTATAAACTTCCTTGCTCCTGAGACGGTGCCTGAAAGGTACCGTGACAGGGTTATCTGCTACCATAACCCGCAGGCGACCTTACCGAGAATGAACGCCGAGGAGCTGAGCCAGGTAGCGGTGACGATGAGTGAAAAACTGAACAATGCCGCCGGACAGGTGAGGTTCCTGATTCCGCTGCGGGGTTTTTCTTCAATCGACTGCGAGGGGAATAATTTCTATGACCCTGTAGCCGATGAGGCTTTTATCGACTATCTGAAAAAATCACTGAAGAAGACTATAGAAATTAAAGAAATCGATGCCAATATAAATGATTTAGAGTTCTCTGAAGCAGTGGTGAATGAGTTTATGGATATTGTTCAGATGTAAGTCTTATCTTTTTCCTCACCCGATATTATCCCAGGCTTACTTCCCAGTCCGGGGGCAGTGTTTGAGTATAGTTCCTGGAAGCCCCGGTTGTCACCAGTAAAATCGGTGTGCTGACCTTCTTGATGACGAGCGGACAGTGTTGCAGCCCTCTGGGAACGAAAATGGCACAGCTTTCGGTTATCGAATGTACCTCGTCACCCAGAGTAATCTGCACCTCTCCACCCAGATTATACGGGTCTGCGGGATTTGTCCCGTAGATGCCTATCACTTCATCCCAGTCCTCGTGAACGTGCGGCGGGTCGTTGAAGCTGCCCTCAAGGGTAGGTTTTATCGCCATGAAAGACTCATAGTAGAAAGCTCCCGGTATAACGTCTCCATCCAGCCATGTTACTATTTTACCTCCCTCCGGGTCGCGGGGGACCTTCGATACCCAGTCGGAGTGACGGTGTTCTCTATTTTTCGTTATCAGTTTCTTATATTTCAATTCTGCCATTTTCTCTTACTCCCTGTCTGTTACTTATCAGTATATCCAGAACCGATTTGCTCTCGGTAACCCAACCGAATATTTCCCTGATATTGTCGATAGATGATTGCTGCCGGGACGGTGGTGAAGCCGCTACGGCATCGGTTACGAGTACCGGCA
>CAZCMK010000012.1:2019-12533 GCA_964499775.1 uncultured Dehalococcoidales bacterium
ACGAAGGCATTCTGCATATCGATTACCATCACCGCAGTCCTTTTCAGGTCCATTTCCAGCGGTTCGGGTTCTGCCTGGAGCGTTACTATTTCTTGCTCTCTCATTTCACTCGATAACACCGCTCAAGTATTTATTCACCATGTATGTCCTGCCCGGAGGTATCAGTATGGTGGTATCGGCGCTCTCTATGAAAGCCATACCTTTGACGATGTTCCCGCACTTGAGCAGGGTCCGTTCATATACTGGAACATCCCGGTATTTTCCGTCGCGGTAGGCTGGCCTGGTGCCTTTCAGGGCTTCTTCCGGGTTTTCTCCGACCGGTGAGTGACCCGGGAATTCAGGGTGAGTCAGTTGTGATGACGCCTGGAGCCTCAGTTCCTGCACGTAGATTTCTTTGTCCGCTGTACCGGAGGCCGCCTCCGACCTGTACCGGTCGAGAAGAGTCTCTATATCTTCTTTACCGCTCATGGTAATCGACGGCCAGCGAATGATTACGGGTGAAGTCCCGTTCTTCGAAACCATAACGATTTCAAGTATCGTCGAGACGTTTTCTTTCTTAAAGCCTTCTCCTTCCATGTCGAAATACGCATCGTCGGTCATTTCCCGCACGGCTTTATTGAATTCTTCAACGACGCTGTCTTCGGAGTCCGGACTGATGGCTAACTTGTATACCTTGCTGTAGCTGTGAAGCACGTCAGTACATGACGAACCGAATGCACAGAACTGGGCGCCGAAGGGGAACATATAGATTTTACCTATGCCAGCGGCTTTAGCTAAGCTGGTGCAGGCGAGTCCACCGGCGCCGCCGAAAGCGAACATGGTGACGCCTTTTGCCTCCAGACCTTTGCCGGTAATGAAGTCTTTCACCGATTCGGCGGACTGAGAACTCATCTCATTAACAATGGCTTCAGCCGCCTCTTCGACCGTAATATTCAGAGGGTCGGCAATCTGTTCTTTGATAACGTCCCTCGCCTGGTCTGCATCCAGTTTTCTACGCCCTCCCAGGAAGTAATCGGGGTCGATATAGCCAAGGGTAACCCAGGCATCGGCTACGGTGGGCCTGTTACCTCCCAGACTGTAACAGACCGGCCCCGGAATAGCTCCGGCGCTTTCAGGTCCTATCCTCAATTTCCCTGTTTTTTCATCCAGACTGGCTATCGAGCTGCCGCCTCCGCCGATGGAAATCGTTTCTATCACCCGCTCGCGGACAGGTACACCGCTCATCTTTCTCTCCGTGGTATAAGACAGCTCGCCTCGGGCGATAAGCCCGATATCGGTACTGGTACCGCCGACGTCCACCGTAACCACGTTTTCTATTTCATATAGCCGGGCAAGGTAAGCCGCCCCGAACAGACCTGCCGCCGGACCGGAGTCGCAGGTATCGATGGCTTTTGTCTTGGCTACCCGCGCTACGCCGCCGGTAGCGTGGACGATGAGCAAGGGCCACCTGTAACGCCGGTTCCTGATATCCTCGTCCGCCTTGTAGAGATAATGCGCCATTTCCTGGTGGATATAGGCGTCGATGAGGGCAGCGTTGGTGCGGTACTGGTCGTCGGTTTCACTGCTAATTTCGGTAGAGAGGAGCAGGGGTACCGACCCGAGATAATGTGCCGGGTAGTCTTCGAGTATGATTTCCCGGCACTTCTTCTCGTGGGCGGGATTCAGTGGAGACCTTGCCAGGCTCACCACAATCCTTCGGGCTCCCCTTTCAAGCAGGTTTTTTACGCTGCTCAAGACCTGGCTACTTTCGGGAGCGTGTACCGGTTCGCCGGACTCGCTGATTTCCTCATCGATGCCGATAATCATATCTTCCGGTATAAGGAAATCAATCGCCGGGTTAGACGTGCCTGCCGGAGCGTATCCGTTTTCGCCGAGACCGCGTGTTACTAGGAGGCCGAGTTTGGGTCCGTTACCCTGAATCATGGTATTGGTACCGATGGTCGTGGAAAGTCGGAGGGTATTCATCTGAGCTAACAACTCGCTGGCGGATTCATAACCGAACTTTTTTGCCGCTTCTTCGATACATTGCATAAAGCAGAGGGTAAAATCATGGGGAGTGGTATCGACCTTGACCAGCTCGGTCCTGCCGTTCCCGCGCACAAAGCCGTCCGTGAATGTTCCTCCGGTATCGATATCCATGTTGAATTCCATATTGCCTCCTCAAGAACCTCGGTTATCTCTTATGACTCGCATAACCTCATGCATGTTATTAACGTTGGTTTCGTAAGGAATCTCCCAATCCGTGGATAAAAAGAATCCCTTATCCTTTATCACAAGGCATTCCTTTACGGTATCTTCTACCAGGGAAGCCTCATCGAGCAAAACGGAGAGAGGGATACTGCCAGCGAAACAGCAGTTCCGTTCCAGTGCCGCATCTTTCAGCCGGCTGTAGTCCATGTTTCCGGAAAGTGCAATACCATCAGCCTGTAAGTCCAGTATGGGTTCGATGTACTCCTCGCTGCACCCTTTACTCAAGAGCAGGGTATTGACGTTATAAAACCCGGCGACATTCCAGATACTCCGTAGAGGGGAAGCTAGAACCTGAGATATACGCGTGCCAAGCCGCCCCGGTGTCTCTTCGGCGACTACTATTAAGTCCATCCCTATCTCGCAGTAGCTTCGGCATAGCTTGAGTCCTATACTTCCCGCCGCTTCGATAATATCCTCGGCTTCGTCGTTGCCCTGATTCAAGTCGTCTATGAGAGCCTCGCCTTTTAAGTGCCTGGCTAAGGTGAGGGGTCCGGTAATCACCCCGGCAATGGCAACTTCTTTCCCTTTGATGATATTCAGTCTTTTAGTCGCTTCAAGAACTACCGGGATGCGTCCCTGGTTTTCAAAATCGGAGGTATCCAGGTCGTAGACTGCCGCTCCTTCGCTCAGAGGATGGCTGACTACTTCCGGCAATGCCCCGGTATCCGGCCAGTCTAGTTTGCAGCCACATGCTTCTGCTTCCAGGCCGGGGTCGAATATATTAACAATGGCATCGTAACCGAACAGCTTATGGGCATTGATGAGCGCTCTCGATAGTGTTCCGGCATCTGAGAGCATTGTTTGAACGGGTACCTGCTCCAGTTTTGCGGCGAAGCTGCAGACCCACGGAATAAACGGAATCTGAGTTAGGTCTTTATGTTCAAAGAGTCCTTTTACCAGCTCCTTAGAGGTTTGTGCCAATATGTTTTACCCTTCCAGTAAGAATTCTTGATAGATAAAAAGGGTGTTATCGTTCTTATTCCGTTTTAATGCTTGCCGGTACCCTTTTCCTTCTGCGTATTATACTATATTTACATTATAATATCAGAAAGGGAAAGGTCGGTTGGCATGGACAGAACGATACTCAGATATATCATCATCAATTCTGCTTGTCAATGTTGGCGATATTCGCGTAGTGGGTCAATTTGAAGTTAAATTGATTAAATTATTCAGTAGTTGACATACCTACTTTAATTTTAGATAATCTTGGGTATCATGCCTAAAAATAACAACTATGCTTTTATTGATGGTCAGAATTTCTTTAAATCGAAGCAAGAACTCGAAATAGAGCTTGAGGCACTTGAGGTAGAATTAGATTTAAATGAATTCCGCATTTACCTTAAGGAAAAACACGATGTGAGTGTCGCCTATTATTTTATTGGTTACCTACCAGAATACGAAATACTTTATACTTCGTTAAGAGAGCAAGGGTACGACTTAATATTTAAAGAAGTTGCTGTTCAGGGTGGTAGGGTTAAGGGCAACGTAGACGTGAACCTTACATTACAGGCTATGAAGAAAATAGATGAATATGAAGGGGCAGTAATAGTTGCTAGTGACGGCGATTATGCTGATTTAGCAAAATATTTAATCTCTGAGGGGAAACTCAAATGCCTGATTGCTTGTAGCAGGGGTGGCTCTTCCTACTTACTAAGGAAATTACATGATAGAACAAGAATATTTTATCTAGATGATATCATGAGAGACCTATATAAAAGAAAAGAGACTTCATAGAGACAAAACCCTATGTCGCCTCTTTCCATAGTGATACACATATATTATAACATTGTTGTCAAGATACCATTAAGCGATTAATGTCACAGTTATTGTATTATTTCGGTTGATATTTATAATCACCCCCACCTGCCGAAGTCTCCTGCCTACCAAAGCCTTGAGAGGGGGAGAATATTTAAAAGAGGGGGCGAAACCCCCTCTTTTATAGAGTTCCCTTGATAATGCTGTAATTAGTTCCCTTTGGTTGGGTCGGTGAGTTTTCCCGGACCGAATGAAGAGTAATCCAGGTCATAGAACTGTTTGCAGGCGGCGAAAAAGCCCAGGTGACTTCCGCCCATTACCAGCTTGGCTATCGGTGCATCACGGTAATATTTCTCGTAGTGGTTTTCTCGAACATATCCGTTAGAACCCATCAACTCCATTCCCCTGAGTATCATCTCCGAGACAGCGCGGGTGATATATGCGTGTACGGCATGTCCTTTAGCTACCATGCTGTTGGTGTTCCAGTCACCGTAAATATCCATATTGTCATATTCGTATGCCAGTTCCAGAAAAGCGGCTCTCCCCACGGTTATTAATGATGCCATTTCGCCCAGTATCATAGCTGCCGAGAGGTGCCGGTTTATAGGTCTGCCGCCGGCGACCCGCTGCTCCGTGTATGCGAGAAGAGTGTCGAACGCCCCCTGCAGAAGACCCACTATGTGTCCCGTGTTCAGCGGCATGGGTGCGGATACGGTCGTTTCGAAAATTGACCAGGCTACCGGACCATGCAGACCCCACTCCTTTGGCACTCTCACATCATCGAAATACGTAGAGGTGTTTCTATCTGCCTGAAGACCGCACTTGACCTCGAATTTTCCGTGCGAGACTCCCGGCCACGGCTCCGGTACGTAAATCAGGGCAAAGGCATCTTTCCCGAGCTTCGGGTCTATGTTACAGATAACGCAGTTGAGGTCGGCTACACCGGCATTGGATGCCCAGAACTTGTTGCCGTTGATAACCCACTCGTTGCCATCGAGTCTTGCTCTCACTCCAACCGTTTTACCTTCATTGGTAAGATTCTCGATATCACAGGCGGATTCTACCTCGCTCATGTTAAAACAGGCGGCACGCAGCTCATCACCCATAAACATGGGAGAAAATTCATCAAGTACGGCTTTGCCCCAGGCTTTCGCCTCCGGAGAGGGCTCCATGAGATATGCCAGGGTGGCAGGCGTCCAGCCCCAGTCGGTTACCGCGCTGTGCATACTGATTCCATAATCGCCCCGCGCCATCTGTTCCTGCTTTAAGGCACCCGCGACTATCGAAAGCAGTTCGTTACCCCCATAATCTTTCGGAATCAGATTTTTCTGACAGCCTAGGTCTACCTGTAGTTTTTTCAGGATGGGATTGATTATCTCCTCATGTGTCACATCATCGTCAATCTTGTCGCGGACAGGCATGATTTCATTATCTACAAAGTCCGCCCATAATTTTTGCATCATACGCTGCTCTTCATTGACGAAACACTCCGGGTATTGCAGTTTATACCACTGGCTGGTCTGGTCTAACATACATCTCCTCCTTTAGTTGAATCATGATTCTTTAATTTTAGCCCCGTGTTCTTTTGGTTTGTTATCAGTAGACTTCTTCTCCTGCCAGGATATGGAAATTGGCGACCATTGACTGCCATTTCTTCATGAAAGCCTGGAATTCCGATGAAGGAGCATCTTTCTGGTAAAATTCATCCATACTGTTCAGGTGTAAGATGCCAACATATTTGTACGGGATTTCTCCCGTAGGTGCCTGCGTGATTTTTACCAGTTCGAACTTCTTTGCCGATGATAAGCCGTCTAAAAAAGGTCCTTTTTCATTAACAACATAATCCCTGTATTCTTCATCGGTTACATGTTCGGCAAGGTTGTATAGAATGATTTCCTTTGCCATTAATCTCACTCCTCCTTCTCGATCAGTATGATTAGTTTAAACGGAGTGTAGTTGTTAAGGTTGGTATTTGTCAATATACATAGAGGTTGGTATTATTTTGGAAAAACCTTGAGGCTGTCCGAAATCACCGGAACTTGATTCTTGCTGTCATTACCACCCGCCGTGGCGGGTGGTAATCCATTATCCGCCACTGGCGGACCCATCTGGATTCCGTGTCAGGCACGGAATGACAATTTTCGGACAACCTCATGTATAATTATAGCTAAATACCCGGCCTGTTTTTACTTAGGGCTCAGCGTGAGTATATAACCGTCCTCAACTTCTTCTACGCGGGTGATGTACTCCTCACTCTCGGCAAGGCGGGATACATTCTCTTTCGAGACGGCGCTCTCCACGAGCACGGTCAACTCTTCCCTGGGATTCTCTTTTATAGCTTTCCTTGTCCTGACAACCGGGATAGGGCAGGAATAGCCGCGCACATCTACCTCAATCATCTTTGTCTTCTCCTTCCACAAAACAGACTCCGCTCCACTGGCAGAGGTTTTCCGCGAAAACAGTGGAGAAGTGGTCTATAATCTCGGAAACCTTTGTTGCCGGTGTTGCCTGAGCGAGCTTTCCTGCCGTGCGGTTTGCCCTTGAGGTTATTATCGCAGCCTCGTGTGGCTCCATACCGGCGTAAACGAAAGCGGAGACGAGGCCGGTAACCGTATCTCCGGTACCCCCGATAGCTTCGAGTTCGGGTATATCCGGTTCGGAGATAGTCGCTATGATTTCTCCGTCGCGGGCTATATAATCGGCGGCTCCCTTGACCAGGAGGAGTTTGGCAGCATCGTTTTTCTTATAAGCGGCGGCAACAAGCTCGGGAGTCCGGCTTGTATCGGTATCAAAAAGGTGTTTGTTTATGTAGGCGGGGTGTGTGGCATCCGGGTCGGCAAGGAAAGCCATCTCGGTTGCGTCCGGAGTAAAAATGTCGAACTCCGTTGCCAGTCCCGCCGCCTTGGCTGAATACATGGACGCGGCGTCGGCAATCATAACCGGTCTTTTCTCACATTTTGTTATTGCGTTGCAAAGCTCCCTTGTCAGGGCCATATTCGGCAGCCAGTAGTGCAGGGTAAGCACCTCCGGTGACAGCCTTTCTATATTCTGAATAAGGTATTCATAAATTTCCCGGCTGCCCTTGCCCTGTCCGGTATCTCCGGCAACCACCGCGTGAGGCTCATCCAGCTTCAGGTAACCGGTGGCTGCCAAGGCGGCGCCTATCATGGCGCCTGTGCCCTGGGTACGGGAAAAACTGTAGCCGTTTATTCTCAATGAATTTCCAGCTTCTTCGATTTTCCCCGTTACCAGGGGGAAGTCTTCGTAAGGGACCGTTCCGGCGATAAGCAGCATAGCTATTCCACTCCTTCCCTGAGAATGATACTTTTTTCGAGGGCTTTGTCCAGCATCAAGGAACACAGGGTAAAGCCGATATCCTTTGGCCTCGGTGCTTCACTGAGGTTTTGTCCGATTAACCTGGCGTGCATCACGGGGATATCGGGGCAACCTCCGCCGGAGGTGTTCACTATTTCCCCGCTCTCTTTATCGAAAGTGAGTTTCATATTACCGGCTTTCACCATCAGCCACCGACCGAAATCGGTTACCTTCACTATCTCCAGGATTTCGCTGGTATCTGTTTTTAGAGGAGTGACCATGAGATATACAACATCTTTTTGAACCAGTAACCGTTCAATGCCCGGCTGTTCCACCAGGTTTATCTCCACGGCAAGGTCACAGCCCTTGCGCAGTTCCGGCGGCGGTGCAACCAGTTTAACCTTGTAACCACCTCCGCTGAGCACCTTTTCTGCTTTCATTGCCTCCTGCACTTCATGGAAAAGCACCAGCCCTCCTCCCTCGAATTCCGGCTTTTTCTTGCGTTTAAAAAATGACATTCTACCTCCTTCTATGCCACCTTCTCTCGCATCAGGAAACCTATGGCAAGGCAGAAGACCAGGCCGATGATAACCGCTGCCGGACTGAAAGTGCCGGGACCGGCGGGACTGGAAGCGAGGAGAAAGTTATGGGCGATGGCAGCTCCGGCGAAATACCCCAGAACCGTTATCGCTGCGTCGGTGTTGCCTTCTCCGGACAGGATAAGATTACGCAGCGGGCAGCCGCCGAGCAGAGTAGCCGCAAGACCCAGCAGGCTCATGCCGAAGAAATTCCAGAGGTGGTTGGTATGGGATACCGGCTGGTTGGCAAAACCCCAGTGGTATATGCCTTCGGCGCCAAAATTGCCGGCGATATAGTTTGTGACCAGCGCCGCAATAAGAAAAGAGATAACGCCGCTGAACAGGTAAAAGTCCTTGACCAGGAAAAGGTCACGCCACCCGCCGACGAAGCACATGCGTGTTCTCTGGGCGAGAAAGCCGACGGCGAGACCGACAACTAGAGCCACTATCAGCGGCACGCTCATCGAGCCCGGTCCGCTCTCGCTCTCGAAAAGGAAACCCGGCTTGACAATGGCTATAATCAGCAGCCCTATCATAATAAATGGCAGAATCCAACCGGCGACGGGGTGGACTTTAACGGAACGACCCAGACTGAATCCCTTCTTCAGGAATATGACGCCCACCGCTATACCGGCTACCATACCGGCAAGGGCGACAATACCGTTCAGGTCACCGCCGGCGATGCGGAGCAGCATCCGGACGGGACAGCCGAGGAATACCAGAGCGCCAATCATAACAAAGGCGCCGAGGACGAAGCGAATTATCGGTGATGAGCCGCCGCTGGCACGCCATTCACGGAAGGAAAAAGCGGTAATGAACGCTCCGAGAAAGAAACCGATTATTTCCGGGCGGAGATATTGTACCACCCCGGCTCTGTGTATTCCGATAGCGCCGGCGATATCACGGATGAAGCAGGCAACGCAGATACCCATATTGGCTGGATTGCCCCAGTTGGTCATCAGGGCAGCCAGGACTCCGAAGATAATGCCGGCGGCAATTATAGTGTATCTTGACTTTAAAAATCGTCGCATAAAACCTCCATCTAAGCTGATAGTCTGATATCGCCTGTAGTGGAAAATAAAAAGGCGATAGCCATTTTACGGAGAGCTCCCGACTATCGCTTCGATGGAAGCCAGCGGCTGGGTTATAGCCTATGGCAGTGCGGAATCTTCAGGTCGGAGGCTCTTCGAAAAGATGACTGATGCAGGACCTGCACCAGGAAGTGCAATTCAGCGTCAGGTGAAGGTTAAACGCATTACGGGTATCATCTCTCTGCACCTCCTTCCTTATTATCGTTAGCTGGTTTCGTTTATCGAACTAAAACTGACATATTATATTCTTTTTGTCAGGTACATGCAAGGCTATGCCGATTCCGGTTCGACTGCCTCGTCCGTGGAAGACTTCCTTTTATAAACGAGTTTGGAGAGCCAGATACTCATCTCGTAAAGGAGAATCAGCGGCAGGGCAACCAGGCACTGGTTTATGGGGTCGATGGTGGGGGTGATAATAGCCGCCAGTATAAAAGCGATGATTACAGCCGGCTTTCTTTTGCTGGCGAGCCACTGCGGCTTAATAATACCAATTCTGGAGAGAAATGTCGTAAGCACCGGCAGCTCGAAGACAAGCCCCACTACCAGCAGGAGCCTCGTTACCACGTTGATATAATCGCTGAACATCGGCTGGACGACGGTAACAAGGTTACTGCCCCAGCCAATCAGGAAACCCGTTATGCGGGGTATCAGGATATAATAAGCAAAAACTACACCGCCGGCAAACATCAGCGCTATCCAGGGCAGTATGAGGTATACATACTTTTTCTCTCTGCGGGTGAGTGCCGGTGAGAGAAACATGATGAATTCATAAGTCAGGTAGGGTATAGCCAGAATGATTCCGGAGATAAGCGCCACCCTCATGGTGGTCCCGAGCATCTCCGTCATCTTGACTGCCTGGAGCGTTATTCCCTCGGGGGCGGGATAAATAAGAATCTGGAATATCTGCTGATAGAATACGAAGGCGATAATTACTGTAATTACCAGGACTATTACACTTCTTATCAGGCGTTTCCGCAGTTCACCGAAGTGGCCGAGGACAGAAAGTGTTTTTTCGTTATCACTCATAGTTTCCCTGAATTGCTACCGGTCCTGAGTTTCGGTATTATTCGTGTCGCCGGCTTCTCCTTTATCCGGGTCTGGCGACTTTACCGTCTTATCGCTGCGTCCGGTTTTTGTAGATTGCTCAGGCTCTTTTTCGGCTTCTTCCATCTCTTTCCTTATCTGCGTGGTCAGGTCGAAGCTCGCTTTCTTGAGGGTATTCATCGTTTTACCCAGCATCCGGGCAATCTCCGGTAGCTTTCCCGGTCCCCATATCAAAAGGGCGACAAGGAGGATTAGCAGTATTTCCAATATACCCATATCAAGAAAGTTCATCTACGGTTTCCCTTATGCTTTCTCCTGCTCAATTATAGAAACTTGTGCGTCAAATGGCAATCTGTATAAATCGGAGTGTTATTCGGTTTTGGTTGGTTTGTCATTGCGAGGAGTTCGCCTCGGACGAACGACGAAGCAATGACAGTGCGAGTAAGCAAATGCAAACAGTACCCAAAACGGCGTGAGTTTA
>CAZCMK010000012.1:12633-21652 GCA_964499775.1 uncultured Dehalococcoidales bacterium
GCAATGACAGTGCGAGTAAGCAAATGCAAACAGTACCCAAAACGGCGTGAGTTTACATAACATGACGTAGCAAAAGAGGATTAGTAATATACAGGGAACTAAATATTACCCGGCTCGTAGCCTTCGTCCTGGGCTTGCCTGTCCAGGTCCAGTGTCAGCAGGCGCTCCAGCGGCAGTTGTACTTCGGGGTCGGCGACTCTCAGGTCGATGGACTTTATATATTTATGGCAGTTATCGCATACATATAGTCTGTAAAGCCCTTTATCGTCGGTATAGTAGGAAAGGTCGTTCTGTTCCTGGCTCCCGCAGAAGGGGCACTCCATACGCTGGAAAAGCCATTCGGTGTCGCAGCGCGAGCACAGCAACCATCGAGACCCGCGCTCATTATCCAGAAATGCAAAGTCCGGTTTACCGCCGCAGACAGGGCAGTAATCACGCCGCCAGCGTTCCTGGTTTATTAAAGGGGCTAATGACTTGGCGTAGCTTACCATGTAAGGTTTAAGGGTGGCGTGGATTATGGCTTCCAGCATAAGGTGTTCATCAATATCATCGGTTGCCATCGATTTGGGCAGCCGGTTACCTTTAAACCAGGCTCTGGCCACACTTTTAGGAAGTGATTTGCGGGGTTTGGGCTTTGTCAGGCTTTCGGGTAGTTCTCCGAACAGGTCGTTATAATCGGTAAAAACACCTGTAACCTGGATTAATAAATCATTTAAAATAGGCCAGTCGATAGCAAGTTCGTCAAAATTAATGAGCGGCCGGCCTTTTTCCAACCGCTCATTAATCGTATCTGTTTTGAGTCCGGGGTTAACTCTACCTATGAGTTTTTCACCCTTTTTCTGGACACTTAATATATCGATATAAAACTCTATTAACCTGGAAGGTAGTCCTCTCTTTTTCCCGTCCTCCTCCAGTCTCTCTAGAGTCCCGTTACCTCTACCTTCCTCCACCTGAATCTCCCTTCATATTCTCTATAGCTGTCCGCCAATCGTTATTACCGCTCTCAGGACAAGACCACCCAGTATCACGCATACCGAGGAAGCAATAATGGCATTGGTTACGCTTTTTTTACCTAGTTCCTTGCCCCAGTTGGCAATTTCCAGTCCCAGAGGAATCAGCAGAGCCAGAAGGACCACGCCGACCCAGAACGGTGCTGCCAGTACTCCGGTTGTAAGCAGCCCGAGCGCGCTGCCCGCACCGCTCATCGAGGAAGCAGCCAGCCATATTGCGTAGCCAATCAGCGCCGACAGTTCGATAACGATTACCACAACGTCTGTCTCGGCTAAACGCTCGATTACTTTTTCGGGGATTGACCAGTCGGTGGTGCCGAAGAGATAGTTCATGCATATCCTCAGTTCAACGAGTTTTCCCTTGCTGATTGCGTTCGATGCAAGAGCGGCAAGAATGAGAAGTGCCACTCCCGTTGAGACCGCAGAAGCAACGAACAGGAAGGGAAGAAGCGCCGTGCTTGCCCATAGCGGTTGATTGCTAACAGCCAGGAGAACGCCCGTATAAGCTATCAGCAATATGGAGAGTACGAAGTCGATGGGCATCAAAATACCGGTCAGTTTTTTAATACTGGTGACGACTTCCTCGGAAAGTTTGTTGCTGAGCCACCAGAGCATAATCAAAACAACGGCGATAATTACCCATATAAGTAAAATCCAGGTACCGAGTGACATTGGCGAAGCGATATCGAACTGGGTGAACAGGTGCCAGAAGCGTAACGGAGAACCGAGGTCGATAACAAGAAGTAATACTCCGATTACCGCCATCGGTACACCCAGATAGGTTGCCAGCCGAAGTAGTTTATGGTCGGTTGCTTTGGTATACCGCTCGATAAGCAGGGCGGCGAAATAACCACCCCCCGCCATTCCGGCCAGCCATAGATAAATCCAGATCGGTGGAGCCCAAGCCATTATCCTGCACCTCCTTCTACTTCAGATTCAATTTTCTTTTTTCGTTTGAATATTAACCATAAGGGTAAGGCAGCTACTGCTCCGGCGGCGACGGCACCGCTCAACCACTGAGCCCAGGCGGTGGACGTGGCGGGTTGCGGTGATTCGGGAAGACCGAATTCCGACGGTCTGTCGGTGAGAGTATACAGGGTATGGAGTCCTCCCATTTCATTCTCGCCATAGAGTGTAGCGTTGGGATGACCGTTGGCGCGCAGGGTCTGTATCTTCTGACGTGCCGTAGCCAGTAAATCATCTCTTTCACCGAACGTAATTGCGCCCGACGGGCAGGTAGCGGCACATGCCGGTTCCAGTCCGTTTGTTATCCGGTCGATACAAAATCTGCATTTGCGTGCCGTGCCTTCCTCTTCATCCTTACCGGGTACGTGGAAAGGGCAGGCCTGGACGCAATAGCCGCAGCCGATGCACCATTCCTGGTCTATTATCACTACTTCACCATTATGAGATATTGCCCCGGTGGGGCACACCGCCTCACAACTGGCTTCCGTGCAGTGCATACAGGTATGTGCCCGGAACAGCCATTCACCGGGACGCTCTCTAAATTCTACCTTAATCCAGGTGGTTCCGGAAAGTTCGGGAGGGTTTTCATAGGTGCCGCGTTGCCTGGTGTCTTCTGCGGGCAGTTCATTCCACTGCTTGCAGGCTACCTGACAACCCCGGCAAGCCGTACACTTCGATACATCTATCAGCCTGGCTTTAGGCATTGTATTCCTCCTTTGACTTCGTGTTCGTCTCCAGCATTATGCCTTCCTCACATTACACAGGAACGTCTTGAATTCCGGGATTGTCGTGTTGGCATCGCCGACGTGAGGAGTCAGGATATTGGCGCTGTCACCCTTTGCCATTCCGCTGTAGCCGAAGTGCCAGACCGCACCGATATGGTGAATGGTCTTGCCCCCTACCATCAGCGGTTGGAAACGCTGGGTAACTATAGCTACTGCCTCGATTTCGCCGCGTGCCGAGCTGACGATGACTTTGTCCCCGTTTTTAATGTTCTTCTCTTCAGCCAGTTCTTCGCCCATTTCTATGTACATCTCCGGCATAAGCTCGACGAGCCACGGGAGATTTCTGGTCATAATCCCTGTCTGCCAGTGTTCGGAGCAACGGTAGGTCGTACCGACATACGGGTATTTATCGGGCGTACCGTGCTCGTTCATGTATTTACCGATATAGGCACAGGGGTTGTTCTTTGTTCCTGACATTATATTATTATCGAGAGGGCTCTCCCACGGTTCGTAAACCTCGGGTAGAGGTCCCTCGACGCGACCGTAGCCCCAGATACGTGCCACTCCCTCCGGTTTCATGATGAACGGCAGGTATTTCGCTCCGGGACTGGCTATGTTGATTGGCGGCCAGCCGCCGTCGAGTACGTCACCGCCCTTGGCATCGCTCAGGTCTCCCTGAGGTGCCCAGGCGGCGCCTTCCCAGTATGTGACCGGATGCTCGGCGTCCCAGGGATTACCATCCAGGTCGACCGAAGCCCGGTTGTAGATAATGCGGCGGTTGAAGGGCCAGCACCACGACCAGTTGGAGTAGAGGCCTATCTGCCTGGAGGAGTTATCTACCGGATTACGCCTCTTCATCTTGTTTCCTCCGGCCTCGGTGTACTGGTTGCAGTACAGCCAGTTACCGCATGAGGTTGTGCCGTCAGCCTTCAGTCCGGTGAAAAGATTGACCAGTTTGCCGGTAGTCAGGTCGTAACCATTGACTTCCCTGGAAACCTTATCGGAGCTAATCTCTCCGTAGTCCCAGACCAGGTCGGTGATAGCGCCGCGCCCCGGGGCAGAAGCATCCGCTTCATAAAGCTGTATAATCTTTGACATCAACCGGTTCATTATCTCCAGGTCGGGCGTTGCCTCTCCCGGCGGGTCAACGGCTTTATACCGCCATTGCGCCCAGCGGCCGCTGTTGCTGATGCTGCCTTCTTTCTCGTAAGAGCAGGCGGCCGGTAGCACGAAGACCTCGGTGTCTATACTGGCGGGGTCTACTCCCGGTCTTCTGAAGAACTCGGCGGTCTCGTTCAACCAGATATCGGCAACAACGAGCCAGTCCAGGTTGGCGAGAGCATTACGTGCCCCGTTTGAATTAGGACCGCCTGCCGCCGGGTTCTGTCCCCAGACCCAGAGTCCCTTGATTATGCCGTTACCGATTGCTTCGATCAGCCCGATGTGGGTATTGTTGGTTGTCGCTCTTGCCGATTTCGGCAGGTAGTGGAAGCAGAATTCGTTCTCAGGAGTAGCTGCATCGCCGTACCATGCCTTTAAAAGGCTTACGATATATTTATCGGCATTGCCCCACCAGTTGGAGCTCTTGTCTCCCGCCAGACCAATGGGGGTGATAGTCTTGTCCGGATGTTTGCCGCTTCGCAGGAGGTACGACTCGATATCGGTATCGCCTTCTACCGGTAAGTTCAGGTATCCGGGCAGGATATGCTCCAGCAGGCACATATCGGTTGAACCCTGTACGTTCGACGTACCGCGGAGTGCGTTGATACCGCCGCCGCAAACGCCCATGTTCGCCAGTAGAAGCTGGAGGATTGCGTATGACCTGATATTCTGAGTGCCGTAAGTATGCTGGGTAGTTCCCATCGCATACATTATGGTTCCCGCTTTGCCTTTTTTACCGGTAGCGGCGTATGTCCGGCATATCTCCAGGTATACATCCTTTGGAGTGCCGGTAATGCTGCATACCGTATCCGCGTCGTAGCGTGAATAGTGCTTCTTTAACAACTGGAATACACAGTTGGGGTCCTGCAGGGTTGTATCCGTTGCCGGAGTGGCGGTATTGGCATACTTCCAGGTAGCCTTGGATTCGGCGGTGTATTTGCCGTTATATTCACCCGGCGTTACTTCACCGAACAGCCCGTTATTGAATTTGAAATTGGGATTAATTATGAGGGCTGCGTTGGTATAGTTCTTAACGTATTCCATGTTGTAATTATCGGGGTTTTCTTCCATATCGTTAAGGACGTAGTTAATCATCCCGCCGATAAAGGCGATATCACAGCCGGACCTCATCGGAGCATAGATATCTGCCTTGGCGGAAGTGCGGGTGAAACGCGGGTCGACGTTGATAAGCCTGGCTCCTCTCTCCATCGCCTCGGTGACCCACTTGAAGGATATGGGATGGTTCTCGGCTGCGTTCGAGCCGATAATCATCATACAGTCGGAGTTTCTGATGTCAATCCAGTGGTTTGTCATTGCTCCTCTACCGAACGACTCTGCCAGAGCCGCAACTGTAGAGGAATGTCATATACGGGCGCAGTGTTCGAGGTAGACCACGCCGAGGGCGCGGTTCATTTTTGACAGTATATAACATTCTTCGTTATCAAGCTCTCCGCCGCCGAAACTTGCCAGAGCATCGGTCCGGGTTGCCGCAGCGTTCCAGTTACTATCGCGGGTATTTTTAACTCTGCTGGCGATTTCGTCAATCACCCAGTCCCACGATTTTTCCTCGAAGTCCGCCGAACCCGGTGCTCTATACAGCGGCTTGGTAAGACGGTAAGGATTTGGTTTGCCGTCTACCTGGTGTACCTGAGCCATAGCTTGTCCCTTGCTGCATAAGGCTCCCTGGTTGATTGGGTGGTCGGGGTCGCCCTCTATTTTTATCTTTCCGTCCTCATAGACCGAAACTATGGCTCCACAACCAACGGAACAGTAACAGCATATGGTTGTAGATTCAGCAATCCGCCTTTTGAGAGGGACTGCTTTGGCCGCAGCTTTCTTGCTGCTGGTGAGGCCGGCTCCCTTGAGGAGAACAAGGGCACCCATTCCCGCGCCACCAAATTTAAGAAATTCTCTCCGGTTTAACTCCATATTGCCTCCTCTTTGTATTTTTCCCGCATTGTATGGGTGGCATAATTAACCGTCATCGGGTGTGAAGAGCATAAAAAAAGAAGTCCTATTTCCCTCAAAACATTACTGTAATGACGCAGCAAGACTTCCCATCTCCAGAATAGGATTATAACTCATAGCGGAATAGCTTGTCAACAGTCTGCATCCTGATATAGAAACCCTGTTATTTTTTAATTAATATTTTAATAACTACCATCAGACTCTTTTTACAAAACAGTCGCAGTAAAGTATAATTATGGCTTAAGAGGACGGATTATGAAGGTTATATTTACAGAAGATGTACCCAATGTTGCCAGAGCCGGTGACATGAAAGACGTGGCTGATGGTTATGCCAGGAATTACCTCATCCCTCGCAAACTTGCGATACTGGCGAGTCCCGGAGCAATCAGCGCTATGGCAGTAAAGATTGAAGCCAGAGTCCACAGCGACGCTAAAACGGAAGGGGAGATGATTGAGCTGGCAAAGAACATAGATGGCAGGGAGATTTTCATAGAAGCCAAGAGCGGCGGGAAGGAAAAGCTCTATGGTTCGGTTACCGCTACTGACATCGCTGAAGAGTTAGAGAAAGCGACCGGCATGGCTGTTGATAAGAAAAAAATCAAGCTCCCGGAGTCTATACATCAACTCGGCACCTATGACGTAGAAATCAAGCTGGCTAAGGATATAGAACCGAAAATAAAGGTTACGATAACGGAAAAAGAAACTGAAAAGTAGTTATAGACTGTCTGGATTGTAAGGAGGTTAGCCGGGTTAGTTATGGATAAGTTGCCACCGCATGATATAGATGCCGAGGAAGCGGTAGTCGGTTCGCTTCTGATTGACGGCGCAGCGATATACAAAATATCAGGCCTGCTTTCGGAGTCCGACTATTTCTATAATGAACGGAACCGATGGTTGTATGATGCGTGTCTGGAGCTCAACAAGCGTGACGAAGCAATAAACCAGATTACGCTTGCCCAGGAACTGGACAGGCAGGGAAAGCTGGAGGACTGCGGAGGGGCTGCCTACTTGAGTCACCTGGTTTCTATAGTCCCCACCTCCATCGATATCGAGTATTACGCTCAGATTGTTTATCGCCTGGCAATCAGCCGGCGTTTGATAGAAGCGGCAAGACGTATCGAATCTATCGGTTATGACGTCGACCCGGATGTGGATAACAGTCTGACAAAGGCGGAAGACGTTCTGTTCAACCTCCGTCACGGTCAGACTTCCGGGGATTTCATACATATCCGCCAGGTACTCGACGAGTACTTTGAAGCCCCTGTCTCTTCCGAAGAAGACGAGGCAGGACCGGTCGGCCGTGTAGTGACCAGCTACGCAGGTCTTGACGAATTTCTCGGAGGGTTCCAGCGGTCGGACCTGGTAATTGTCGCCGGCAGGCCAAGCATGGGCAAGACCAGTCTGGTTCTGAATATTGCCAGAAACGCCGCCGTGGAGCAGGGTGCCAGCGTGGCGATGTTCAGCCTGGAGATGGCGAGAGAACCGCTGGTTATGAGATTGCTGGCGAGTGAAGCCGGGGTTAACCTGAGCCATGTCCGCCTCGGCCTGCATACGGAGGCAGAAGAGAGAAGGGTAATGGATGCTACCGGCATTCTCTCCGAGTCGTCGATATATATCAACGATGCTCCCCGCCTACGGATAGGAGAGATGCGGAGTAAAGTCCGCCGCCTCTATTTCGAACACGGGCTTGACCTCCTGATTGTCGACCACCTGGGACTGATGGATGGCCAGATAAGGGATAGAGTCCAGGAAATAAGCTACATTTCACGCTCTCTGAAAGGGCTGGCAAGAGAACTGAACATCCCGTTGATTGCCGTTTCACAGCTCAGCCGGGCTTCGGAGTGGCGGGCTTCGCACCGGCCGCAGCTTTCGGACCTGCGTGATAGCGGCAGCATCGAGCAGGATGCCGACGTGGTGGTTTTTATATACAGGGATGAATATTACTACAACCGTGAAGAATGGGAAAACCAGTACCCTGACAGGGAGTACCCGGAAGGCATCGCCGATATTATTATAGCCAAGCACCGCAACGGCCCTACCGGCCAGGTAAATCTACGCTTCGTTCCCAGACTGGCAAAGTTCGAAAATATCGCCAATCAAGAGCCGAGTCTGTTATGAAACAGTTTGAAGGTTTTCCCGCCAGGATGCGGTTTACCGCCGTGCCCAATCTCTTCTTAAGTAACCTTATGCCGCAGATAGACGATATTACGGAGTTGAAAACTACTCTACACATCTTCCGGTCGGTTTACGCCAAGAAAGGTTACCCTCGTTTCGTCACTTACAACGAGTTGCTGTCGGATAAAGGTCTGACGAGTAGCCTGAAAGACACGGAGAAGGAGCCGGAGGAATCCCTGAAAAACGCCCTGGATAAGGCTGTGAAAAGAGGGACGATTATCCATCTGGCTCTGGATAAAGGTGGAAAACCGGAGGCTGTTTACTTCATTAATACCGAGTCCGACAGGCGGGCGGTGGAGAGAATCCGCAACGGCGAGCTTGTCCTGGCAGGGCTGAAGGCGGGGAAAAAACCGCATGACCTTGACTCCACAGCTCCGCCGGATATCTTCACTCTCTATGAAGAGAACGTGGGAATGCTGAATCCGCTTATCGCAGAGTGGTTGAAGGAGGCTGAAAAGCTCTATCCCGAAGCGTGGATAAGCGATGCGATTAAAGAGGCAGTGAGTCTTAACAAAAGAAACTGGCGGTATATAGACAGGATTCTGGAAAACTGGTCGGCAGAAGGCAGGGACGATGGAACACATCGGAGAGATTCTAAAACAGGTACAGCAAAATACAGCAAACAAAAATACGGACACATGGTCAAACGCTGAAGAGGAAGAGGACTTAGCGGAATCGCCCTGCCCCGTATGCAAAGGAGCGAAGTTCGTCCATCCTCTGTTACCTTCGGGCAGACCGGACTACAGCCGTGTTGTTCCCTGCCAGTGTACCAGAGAGGAATCCGATACCGAGCGCAAGACTCATCTGCAGCGGTATAGTAACCTGGGACTGCTGACACGGCTTAATTTCGACAATCTAAATCCCGAAGGAATAAGCGATAGTCCTGCCGACCGTGAGCAGTTCAAACGTGCCTACGAGGCGGCGAAAGCTTTCGCCGATGAACCTGAGGGGTGCCTGGTTCTCTGGGGACCCAGCGGTTGCGGCAAGACTTATCTGGCAGCGGCAATCGCCAAT
>CAZCMK010000012.1:21752-37118 GCA_964499775.1 uncultured Dehalococcoidales bacterium
CTCGATGAGAGAATACGCACCCGGCTGGTTAGCTCCGAGCCGTATCAACTGTGTGCTTATGATTCGAAATCGCTGTTGCTGACCTTCAGCTGGTCGCCCGAGTTTAAACGTCAACAGGAAATGATATTCGAAAATTTCGACTGGAAAAGAGATAAAGCGGTATATCGTGAGAATCTAAAGGAAGCCTTGCGTTCGGCCCGGGAGTTCGCTGAGTCACCCGATGGCTGGCTGGTGTTTCAGGGAGTGAACGGCTGCGGAAAGACCCACCTTGCGGCGGCTATCGTTAACTACCGCTATCAGAATAAACAGCCGGCTCTGTTTATCGTGGTGCCGGATTTCCTTGACCACCTCCGTTCTACCTTCAGCCCGGACAGCAAAGTGTCTTACGACCAGCTGTTCGAGAGTGTGAAGAATGCGCCGTTGCTCGTCCTTGATGATTTTGGTAAGCAGACAACTACACCGTGGGCACAGGAAAAGCTCTATCAGGTTATCAACTACCGTTATAACGCTCAGTTGCCGATGGTTGTTACCACAAACTGTTCGACCGATGAGCTTGACAGCCCGACGCTATCGAGATTCATAGACCCTCATATAAGCCTGATATTTCATATCGAAGCCCATAACTATGTTGCCGGTAAGCATAGTTAAAAGACAGCATTACCGGGTGTTCTGGGGTTCCTTTTGCAGGTGAGTGCATAACGCGGCTTGCGTGTTCGGAAGCTATCTAGTAAAATAACCTTTAACTGGAGTAGAAAGAAAGTCCGATAATGAGTAATCTTCCCGTTCTGGTGCTGAACCAGACCTATGAACCGCTGAATATTTGCAGAGTACGGCGGGCAGTGATATTGATTTACCAGAATAAAGCCGAGATGCTGGAAAACGGCTCCGGCTTTATTCACTCGATAGACCGTGATTTTCCGGTGCCTTCCGTAATACGTATTGCTTCAATGATAAAACGTCCCCGGCGGCGTGAACGCAAGCTGACCAGGCTCGAGGTTTTCAAGCGTGACCGGTATACCTGCCAGTATTGCGGCAAGGAAACGCGGAACCTTACCTTTGACCATGTCATACCCCGTTTCCGGGGAGGTCAGCATACCTGGGAAAATGTTGTCAGCGCCTGCGTGCGCTGTAACCGTCATAAGGCGGGCAGAACCCCCGCGGAAGCTAGTATGAAATTACTTCACCAGCCTGTCCAACCGCGCTCAACCGGCCTCTTCTACGTCCCCTCCCATTTCTCTCAAATCCTGTCGGAGTGGCAAAAATACATTCCTCAGTAAGGTAGCATTGTCGCAGGTATTACCGGGATGCGGGGATAAAACTGGAAATATCAGCTCAGAGAAGTTATATCCGTTATTCTTCCTCGGCCGGGACATAGGGCGGCTCCAGTACCAGTCTTTCAATCACGTAATACCAGGTGTAATCCACCAGAGCCACATCGTTGGTGTTCGGGGCTCGTACGTAATAGTAGGCGCCGTTAGGTGTGGCGTCACCTACATCGATAGTCATCACGTACCCGTCTTCAAGTGTCAGAGTTATTATCATCTGCGGTTCGGTAAAGCCGAACTCGGTGAGTTTTTCTATCGGAGCATCTTCCGCGATAATTCTGCCGGCTCCGGGACCGCTCAGGAGCAATGGTATTCCGCCTCCCCATCGCTGTGTATCGACGGGCGATTTCTCCGGGTCATCGAAGTACCAGGGGAACTTGTCTCCTTCACTTATTTTGATAAATGACTGGCTATTGTTTTCATTGGGAAGGTCTATAACGATATGTTCAATCTCCTCCATTTCTATCAACCAGACGAACTGCTGCGGGTCCGGTTGTTCGGGTATCTCCGGAGCATTTACAAAATAAAAAACTCCTCCTATAGCAAGGAGAATTATCAGCATAATAAGGATGTTCTGGAGCCTCAAGAGATTTCCTCCCTGAGATAGATTTGCCTGGTTACCTTCTTCGCCACCAGATGATAGCACCTGCTATCAGTACCAGTGCCGGCAGCAGGCCTATGCTGGTTACCTGGATAATGGTCTGTTCTTCCGGCTCTATAATCAACCTGCGGTAGGGAAGTACCTTGCGTTCGATTGAAATCAATTGCTTCCCGACAGTCAGAAACTCTACCAGATTGATAAAGAGGTTGCCGTTATCGGCATTGTAAAAATGCTGGTTTGTGGCAAAATCGGAATCGCCGACTATAATCAGGCGGGTATTTTTTGTTTCTTCTGCGGCAGCCCCTTCTTCGTCCTCTTCAGGAGGTATAAAGGTGATGAGAACTCCGATAGCCCTGGAGCCTTTTTCTTCGATTCCTTCATTAAACTCCGGCTCTTCCATGGGGTTAAAATCCGTTTCCAGCCAGCTGTTATCGCTGGTATAGAAAAGCGGCATTAAGAAAACATCGTCGGGTATTTCCGCTTGAGGGTCGATTGCCGTTGCACCGGGGAAGTACATTTCTGAGAAACCGAATTCGTTTCTGGTCCTGGATATTAGAGGATTATCCAGGTTGGGAGATACGTAGGCCGCGGGGTCGATGAGCGTCCCGTCCTTTATATCTATGTACCAGGACGAAAGCAGCTGTACAATGCCCTCGGGAGGGTCAGGATTCACCAGTACTATCAACCAGCCGTCCTGTTCCAGGTAGTCCTGGATAATTTCGAGTTCGATTGTTGTCAGTGGCCTTTGGGGAGCCGAGATAATCAGAACGGCACAATCTGCGGGTATGCCTCCGAAAACCATCAGGTCGAGCTCTCTAACGTTATAAAGGTTGTCCAGAAGTCCCTGCCTGGCGTAGGCGTATTCTCCGTTGATATCGCTTTCACCGTGCCCGGTAAGGAAGTAAACCGTTTTCTGGGCGACACCGGTAACCTCCAGTATAGCGCTGGTGAAGGAGTGCTCCGCCTGTTGGAGAATCTCGTCCGGAAATACCAGGCGACCGCCAAGTTCACTCTCGAATACGACCGACTGGTACTGGGTTATGCCGTACTTTCTTGCCTCATCCGGGTGTTCATCAGGGTCGATAATTTGAAAACTCAGATGGTCGGTATAGGCCTGATACTCTTCCAGTAAAATACTGACAAAAGTGGTGAAATCGACCCCGATTCCAAACGGGTCACCGGGGACGAAGAAGCATATCGCCTCTACATCCATGTCCATTTCGGCGAGGGCATCCTTTGTCTGGGTGGTTAATGTGAACTGGGATAGACCGGTGGTATCGAATCGCTTGAAGTTGCCTATACTGACAGCATTCACCAGCAGCGTGATGCCGATAAAAACAGAGACCATCACGGTGGTGCCCGTGCTGAACCTGCCGCGCTTACCGGTAACAGCGCCACTGACCTTTCTGAAATCGATAATAAACGCCGCCGCCAGGAGACATGCTCCCAGTCCCAGTATTATCCAGGCGGCGATTTCCAGTTCGGGCAGCACTACTAGAAGTATGAGACCTGCAATTATGGCTGCTAGCCCCAGTCCGGCTAGCAGCCCGGTATATTGATATATTGTAGGGGTTGTTCTCATCTAGCTCCACCTGCTGTTTTCAATTGACCTGATTGCCAGGAAAAGGAACAGGAGGGTGATACTCAGGTAATAAACTATTCCTCTGGTATCTATTATTCCCGTGACAAAATCAGGGAAGTAATAAGAGAGCGAGAAATAGTTAATGATATCCCCCAGTGCTTCGGGCAGGAAAGTAGCGGCTTGACCGATAAACCACAGGGCAAAAAGGATACCCCCGGCGACAACTGCGGAGACAATCTGGTTTGAAGATAATGTTGAAGCGAAGATTCCTACCGAAAGGCAGGTACAGCCGAGAAGGAAAATCCCGAGGTAACCGGTGATAATTGGACCAATATCAGGGTCGCCGAAGATTACCAGAAGGATAGGATAATAGAAGGTGAGTATCAGCATAATGGAGAGCATACCCAGGCTGCCAAGGAACTTTCCCATTATCAGTTCGCTGTCTCTTACGGGTGCCGTCAACAGCAGCTCGAGTGTGCCCAGTTTCCTCTCTTCGGCTATCAGGCGCATGGTTAGCACCGCGGCGAGCAGTAACAGTACCAGACTGATATTACTCAGGAAACCGCTGAGGCTTGTTTCAAGATAGGTAGACGGGCTGAAAATGCTGAAAAAGACACCGGCCAACGCCAGGAAGATACAGGCAACGATATATGCCATAGGCGATGCTATGTATGATTTGAGTTCTTTCTTGGCTATAGTCAGCGTATTTTTCACCTCTCCGTTTCCTCTTCGGTAGTCAGTTTGAGGAAGACATCCTCGAGACTCATGGTCAGGGCTTCCATGGAAAGGAGAGTCCAGCCGCCGCCAACCACGGTCTCCGTTATCTTACTCCGCAGGTCCTGATTGACCGGATATTCGACTATATGGTATTCGCCCTGGAGGTTGACCTTACTGACACCTTTAATCCGGCGTAGACTCCTGGCAACATCATCGGGTGGTCCTTTTACTTCAAGGCGGATACGCCTCGAACCGCCAACCAGTGAAGAGAGGTTATCTATACTGTCCTCAGCCACTATTTTGCCTTCGTGGATGATAATTACCCGTTCGCACGTCATGCTTACCTCAGGCAGTATGTGGGTGGAAAGCAGAACGGTGCGGTCTTTTCCCAGTTCCTTGATGATCTGCCTCGTCATTGATACCTGGATTGGGTCGATACCAACCGTCGGCTCATCCATTATCAGTACCTCCGGCTCATGGATGATTGCCTGAGCTATACCGACTCTCTGTCTGAATCCTTTGGATAGTTTGCCGATATACACGTCTACATATTCTTCGAGGTGGCATAGGTCAACCACGTCGTCTATTCTGGTTTCTATCCTGTCGTTGTCCAGCCCCCTGAGTTTAGCCCAGAAGTCGAGGTAGGTGCGCACGGTCATATCGGTATATAAGGGCACTGACTCGGCAAAATAACCGATATGCTGCCGTGCTTCGAGTGAATTATTCTGCAGGCTGTAATCGGCGACCCATGCCTCGCCCCGGGTTGGCGCCAGAAAACCGGTAAGAATACGCATCGTGGTTGTTTTTCCCGCCGCGTTTGGACCGAGAAAACCCACGATTTCTCCTTTTTCCACATTAAAGCTGATATTATCTACTGCAAGACGTTTTCCGTAGTATTTGGTTAGGTTTTTTACTCTTATCATTTTATTTTACCCGCTTTATTAGCCGGAGCCGGTCTTTATCAGTACCGGAAGAGTTATTATTGTACCAGTTTCTGTAATTGCCAGTTTACCCAGCTATAAGTAGTTGAGTCAAATCCGTTGTTAATTCCATGGAACCCAACATCATAATCGCGCATCTTACCGTTTATCCAATCCATAAAAGCTTGGCTGTATATTGTATTGAGGTATCTTTCATCTATCTCCCGGGCTTCTGCTTTTTCCGAAACCATAAATAGATAGAAGTTGACCAGTGCCGGGGAGTTGGGGTCGGTTATGCTTGTGTTATATAGAGGAACAGGCTCGGATATAATGCCGACATCGAGGTCGAATAATATCTCATCAAACCTGCCGTCGAATGCAACGCCGGCGGGTATCCAGCCGTAATCGCCTCCCTCCTGTCTGGATATTGCGTCTGTCGATAGTTCACTGGCAAGGTCGGCAAAGCTTTCTCCCGCATCCAGTCTTTCCTTTATTTTAATCGCTTCTTCTTCAGTATCGAGCAGGATTACTTGGAGGTGGACATGCTCGGCTGTCGTGGGAGTAATTGCTGATATTGCTTCACGGAAATATGATGCCAGTATACTGGCGGCAGTTATTTCCCTGTATTCCTCATCTTTTAGTCCGCTTTCGTTAATCCACTGCCGGTACCATTCTCTGAACTCGATCTGGGTGATATTACCACTCATTCCCTGTGCCATTTCCATCAGTTTCTCGTCTATTGCCTGAGGGCTGACTTCCAGTTCGAGCTGTTCCGCTTCTTTTCTAATGATTATCTCCTGAGTAAGGTTGGTCAGCATACTCATAGGGTCGGAGCCGGTGGCATGACATCTCCTGATAAATTCGTCCATGCGGATACTAACGTCGTCCACCGTGACTACGTTAATGCGGTAATATTTCTGGTCCTCGCTGAAATAGTGGTTAATCAATACTATGATTGCTATCAGGAGTATAAAAACCGCAGTGATAATAATAGCAGTTCGTTTGCCCTGTAAACCGCCTTCAGGGGCCTGTAGCTCGGCAGTCTGCTCCGCTGCTTTTTTATCTATTTTCCTTCTCTTTGATTTAGACATAAATTACCTGAGTCCGGTTATATACTCTGGGTATCTTAAATGCGGTAAAAATAAAAAAAACCGCATATGGTGGAAAAACAACCTCCGCTTCTCCATCTGCCGGCAGGGCTCGCTGCTTTCCTAAGCTCTAACAGTTTAGACCCGGTGACAGGCAACCCAGTGATTTCCGCCAATGTCCCGGAATTCCGGCGTCTC
Organism: uncultured Dehalococcoidales bacterium; assembly: GCA_964499775.1. Taxonomy (GTDB): domain Bacteria; phylum Chloroflexota; class Dehalococcoidia; order Dehalococcoidales; family UBA2162; genus MGML01. The sequence goes on from CAZCMK010000012.1 coordinate 28,184, forward strand.
CTCCTTGCATATGTCGATTGCCATATGACATCTGGGGTGGAAGTTACAACCAGGAGGAGGATTAATAGGGCTGGGTACATCGCCTGTAAGTAATACCCGTTTTCGCTGGCGGTCAACAATAGGGTCGGGTATGGGGACTGCCGAGAGTAATGCTTGAGTGTAAGGGTGAAGTGGATTATCATAAAGCTCGTCGCTGTTAGTAATCTCCACAATCTTACCCAGATACATAACCGCCACCCGGTCACTGATATGACGGACTACTGAAAGGTCATGGGCAATAAAGAGATAGGTGAGATTCAGTTCTTCTCGTAGTCTTATCAGTAGCGTAATAATCTGTGTCTGGATTGAGACATCGAGTGCTGAAACAGGTTCATCGGCAATGATTAGGTCGGGTCTTGTCGCCAGTGCCCGGGCAATGCCTAAACGCTGTCGCTGGCCACCACTGAACTCATGGGGATAACGTTCCGCCATGAAAGGCTCCAGCTGTACCAGCCGGAATAACTCGTCAACCTGCTCGTTATATTCTTTCCCCTTTACGAGCTTGTGAACCAGCATCGGTTCACCGACAAGATTACCGGCTGTCATACGGGGGTCGAGTGAGGCATAGGGGTCCTGGAATATCAACTGCATGTCTTTCCGGACAGGTCGCATTTGTTTGGTATTCAGATTGGAAATTTCCCTGCCATTGAAAACCACCTTACCGCTGGTAATTTTATAAAGCTGAAGGATACAGCGTCCGGTGGTGGTCTTGCCGCATCCGCTTTCTCCTACCAGTCCCAGGGTTTCTCCCCTTTTAATATTAAAACTAACCCCGTCTACTGCCTTGACATCGCCTACCTTCCTCCTCATAACTCCGGCAAGTACCGGGAAATACATGTATAAATTTTCTATTTCAACCAGGTTGTCATTTTGTGCCATTAGACTTCCCTCTTAAATAAATCTACCTCTTCTCTTCTCCAGCAAGCGGAATAGTGGTTTTCGCCGATCTCTTCGAGCTCCGGTTTCTCTTCGAAACATTGTTCGATAGCAAAATGGCATCGGGGAGAGAAAGAACAACCCTTGGGCAGGTGAGCTAAATGAGGCGGTAAACCGTCGATAACGTATAGCTTGCGCTTTCGGGGTAAGTCCAACCGGGGTACCGAGCCTATCAGTCCCAGAGTGTAGGGGTGTCTCGGTTCACTGTATATAGCGTCGGTAGGGCCCGATTCGACAAGACGACCGGCGTACATAACGTTTACACGGTCGACATAGCGTGCGACTATTCCGAGGTTATGGGTGATTAGTATTACCGCTGTGCCGAACTGGTTTCTCAAGTTGTCTATCAATTCCAGGAGCTGAGCCTGAACGGTAACGTCTACCGAGGTGGTAGGCTCATCGGCAATGATAAGGTCAGGGTTGCAGGCGAGCGCCATGGCCATCATGATACGCTGCTGCATGCCTCCGCTGAACTGGTAAGGATAATCCGAAGCCCGCCTTTCTGCGTCCGGTATGCCGACCAGCTTAATCAATCTTACTGCTTCTTCAACGCCTTCTGCTCTGCTTATCCCGCGGTGAAGCTCCAGGGATTCTGCCAGCTGAAGCTTGACGGTAAGCACCGGGTTAAGCGATGTGGTCGGCTCCTGAAAGACCATGGCAATCTGAGCGCCCCTTACTTTACGAAGCTCTTCATCGCTTAACTCGAGGAGGTTCTGCCCCTTGAACATAATCTTACCGCCGACGATGATACCCGGCGGATAGGGGATAAGGCGAAGAATCGAGAGAGCACTTACGCTTTTACCGCAAGCGCTTTCACCGACTAAACCTACGGACTCTCCCTTATCGACATAATACGAAAGGCGGTCGACTGCCCTGACCTCTCCCTCTTCCGTGTAGAAATATGTCCTGAGGTCTTCGATTTCGATTATTTTCTCTGCGATCTCAAATCACCTCGTTTCTATAAAATTGCCGCTCTTTTCGGAGTCGCTCATCTTTGAGCCTAGGCAGATCGGCGTTGCTTTTCGGCTTCTGCCTGTTTCTTTTCCGCCAGCTTCTGGAGTTTATCCTGGGGTGCGCCATAGCGTCCAAGACCGCCCCTTAACCTCGGGTCGAACAGGTCTCTGACCGCATCTCCAAGCATATTAACACCATATACTACCACTGCCAGAGCGAGTCCGGGCCATAGTGCCATCCAGGGTGCCTGAAGCATGTACTGGCGTCCCGTGCCGCTGAGCATTCCTCCCCAACTGGGAACCGGAGGTGGAATGCCGAAACCAAGGAAACTCAGTGAAGCCTCGGCGAGAATAAAACCGCCAAGTCCGGTTGAAAAGCCGATAATCATGATAGGTAATACATTGGGGAGAACATGTCTAATAAGTATTCGTGAGGTTGGAACACCGATAGCCTTCGCAGCTTCGAAATACACGTCCTCTTTAATACGTATTACGGCGCTTCTGGTCACACGTGACCCGCCACCGAGACCCATTGATACTCCTAATACCAGAATAACCTGAAGCAGCCCCGGACCCAGAATAGACATTACGATTAGATAGAGGACCAGTCCGGGGAAACACATCCAAGCATCAACAAACCTCTGTACCACCATATCATACTTGCCGCCAAGGAACCCGGATATAGCTCCCACCATGAAACCCACCGTTGTGCTGATACTGGAACCGGCCAAAGCCACAATCATAGAGATGCGAGCTCCGAAGATAATACGGCTAAGCAGGTCACGTCCCAGGTTATCACACCCTAGGAGATGTTTAATCGTTGGTCCATCCAGGCGGTCTGCCAGAATAATCTCGTTATACCCGTAAGGCGCAAGGACCTCAGCAAAGATGCCGACGAGAAGCAGGACTATGACGATAATCAGTCCTATGGTACCGAGTGGCTTTTCTTTAATCATCCTGATAAAGAAATCAACTACCGGATGGCGTCTTTTACGAATTTCCGTTGCCTGTATGGTTGTAGCTGTTGGCGCGTCTGCCATTGTACAATTTACTCCTATCGATACTGTACCCTGGGGTCCATCCAAGCGTATGTAATATCCACTACCAGATTCATTATCAATACGGTGGTAGCCATGACAAGGTTAATTCCGGAGATAATAGGATAATCTCTCTGAACCAAAGCTTCAAATGTAAGCCGTCCCACTCCGGGCAGGCAGAATATCTGCTCCATGATAACCGAACCGGCTATCAACATGGGCAGCATCATTCCCGCTATGGTAACGACCGGCATTAACGCGTTTTTCAGGGCGTGCCTTATGATGATTGTCCGCTCCGCGAGTCCCTTGGACCAGGCTGTCCTGATGTAGTCCTGTCTCATTACCTCCAGTACCATGGTACGAATCATCCTCATTAATGAGCCGGACATCTGCGTTCCCATCAGGAAACCCGGTAGCAGAAATTGCAATAGGTTCCCCCCTGGGTTTTTAATAAGGGGGAGATATTCCAGAGAAGGTGTCCAGCCCCACAGGATAGAAGGATAAACGATTACCATGGTTGCCAGCCAGAAACCGGGGACTGAAAGCATGATTATGGCAAAGCTCCGCCCTATATAGTCTAAAGCCGTGTCTTGACGGAGCGCCGAATAGATGCCTATAGGCATTGCCAGTAACCAGCCGGTTATCATGGAAATAAGACCCAGCTCGACCGATACCGGCAGCCTTTCGAGTAACTCTGTGCCTACAGGCTTATTCTTCCATAATGATTCACCAAGGTAACCCTGAACTACTCCTTTGAATTCACCGTCAACGTCAGCGTTTGGTATAAAACCCATCCATCGCCCGTACTGCGTAAGGATGGGTTGGTCAAGGCCCATTGCTTCCCGGAGGAAATCTGCCGTTAATTCCGCGCCCATTCCCGATTGCTCGGACATCTGGGCAAGCATCATATCGATAACGTCGCCGGGAATAAAACGAACCAGAAGAAATACTAAAACGGTGATAAGAAATAAGGTGGGTATCATCAAGAAGAGCCTTCTGATTATGTAAGCACGCATATTATCCCCTTCATCGCTGGCAATGATTTAGGTAAGCAATGATAGTGTTTATTAAGGATACCGCCTTTTTCTCCCCCCAGCAACCCCCCCCCCATCATGCTACTTTTATGACTTATAACACAGGAAATATTTGTTTGTCAATACTATATTTTACGAAGAAAATTTGTTTTTATCACACAGGTTTGAAAATTAATGATGTTTATAACATACCGTTTTCACCTTTGTCAAGAAATATTTAAGGTAAAACATTACTGAATATAAAAAAATATACAACGATATATGTTGAATGTAACATTTCTATAAAGAAAAGAGGTGTTTGTAAAATTTACTGAAGTCCCTGTGAGGGGGGGTGAAACACCGAATGTATTGATAACCGGGTTGCTGGAAATTGACGAATAGATTGTTATGCCTTTGCCTGATTTGTTACTTTTTCCCCATGCCTGAGTGCTTTTTCAATAAAAGCCCTCAACTCATCGGGCCCGAACGGTTTATATAAATGGGGCCTGCCCGATTCTGATAAGAAATTATTTGTCTTGCCTCCGATTACGCTTCTGGTAGTAAACGCTACCCGGTCAGCCGTTTCCGGGTAATTTATTTGCAGCCATTCGTAGAGTTCTATCCCGCTCATGTTTGAGAGTCTGATATCCGTAAACAGAAGGTCGTAATGATTTTCTGCGATTTTCTCTTGGGCTTTTTCGCCGCTGTTCGTAATCTCGATTTCGTATCCTTCTTCTGTCAGGACTCTATCGCATAACCTGCATATAGCTTGCTCATCTTCGATTATCAGTATTCTTTTACCCTTTAATGTGGCCACCTTATTCTACTCCTTTTTCCTCGGTATCCGTTATCGGCAGTTCTACGATAAAGGTAGTTCCTTTACCCAGTTCACTTTCGGTATACAGCTTGCCGCCATGTTCGGTCACGATTCCGTAACAGATACTGAGACCAAGTCCGGTCCCTTTACCCACCTCTTTAGTGGTGAAGAATGGGTCAAAAAGATGAGCCAGATTATCCTGAGAGATACCGGGACCGTTATCCGCAAAGGACGCTCTTACAATATCACCCACTCTTTCCGTAGTTATGGTCAGGTCTCCTCTACCGTGGGCTTCTTTCATAAAGAACTCGGCATTAATGATGATGTTGAAAAATACCTGCTGGAGACGCGAAGGGTCGGCGATTATTTCAGGTATGTCTGGAGCAAGTGAAGTGTGTATCTGGATGTTACTAACCCTCTGTTCATATTCACGCAAATCGAGGACGTTCTGGATAATAATGTTTATATTGCTGTCCGTCTTCCGAACCTCTTGCTTTCGGGAGAAGGTAAGCAGGTGTCTGGCTATCTCAGTGGTGCGTTTTGCTTCACTGTTTATTATCTTCAGGTCCTCTTTTATGTCATCGGGTACATCTTCTCTGTCCATAAGCAGCTCGGAGAACCCTATTACTCCGGTAAGAGGGTTATTAATTTCATGGGCAATGCCGGCTGATAGTTCGCCTATAGAAGCAAGACGGTCGGTAAGAATAAGTTGCTCCTCCATTTTATCGTGTTCTTCTTCTGCCTTCTTTCTCTCGGTTATATCCATAAAGTTACTCAGGGTAGCCCGTCTTCCCTCATAGTAGATAGAAGTAACCGTCTCCATAGCCCAATGGAGTTCACCGTCACGGCCGTAGACCCTGAACTCATAAGGAGCGGTACGTTCGCCTTTTAGCATCTGGGTCGCCGCGTTCCTTATTCTCTCCCTGTCCTCGGGGTGAACGAGTTCGCCGGGTTGCATGTTCAAGAGTTCTTCTTCGCTGAACCCGGTTGCCTGGGCAAACTGGTGATTGACGAAGCGGTATTTCCCGTCCTGGAAAATATACACGCCGATAGGTGAATTTCTGGCAAGAGTAATGTACAGCTCTTCCAGCTGTTTTCTCTCGGTGATGTCCTGTACCGTCCCGAATGTTTTGACAGCCTGCCCGTTTTCGTCCAGGATAGGATGTGCCGCAGCCGCGAAATATTTCTTGGTGCCGTTTGGTAGAGTTGCCTCCAGGTCATACTGAAATTCTTCCTTGTTTTTTATCATTCTCTCGGAATAATCTTTTAGCATACTGACCTGTTCAGCCGAATAGTACGCCAGTTCTTCTTCTTCGGTGGGTGGTCCGAGGGCGGGGTCGCGTTCATAGAGAGTGTACGTCTCCTCAGCCCAGTACATCTCCTTGGTCTTTACATCATATTCCCAGTTTCCTATTTTTCCCATTACTAGAGCGTCTCTTAATCTCCTTTGCTCTTCCTGGAGGACATCCTCTATCCTCTTTCGCTCGGTGATATCTCGGCACACACAGAAAATCAGTTTCTGCCCAGCAAATATAGCAGCATTGGTGCTTATTTCAACATCATAGGCAGTACCATCCTTACGGCGGTGTTTTGTCTCGAAATGGTCTCCGGTCTCGTCAACACTTCTTATCATTTCAAGCACCTGTTCAGGCGGATACAGGTATTCCCAATCCCATACATTGAGTTGATTGACTTCCTCGAGCGAGTATCCTATCATCTCGGCAAATCGTATGTTGGACTCGTATACGTTACCATTCTGATCAAGGACAACAATCCCGTCTCTGGACTGCTCTATCAGGATATGCCGCCGGATAGCTTCGTTGGCCAGAGATTCCTCGACTTGCTTGCGCTCGGTGATGTCGCGTATAAACACACACATCCTCCCCCCAGCAAAGTTAATATAGTTAACACTAATCTCAACATCGACAATTTTGCCATCTTTACACCTGTGGCGGGTTTCAAAACGGTCTCCACCGGTTTCCATTACCCTGGAGATGCGTACTTTCGTTTCTTCTGGGTTCTCAATCCCCTCGATATCGGAAATGTTCATTTCCAGTAATTCATCGCAGCTGTAACCTATTAGTCGGCAATAGGTGTCATTTACGTCTAAAAACCGTCCCTGCGTATCCGCAAGCCAGAACCCATCTATAGTAGTCTGAATAATGGTCTTATACTCCAGATCTGATTGCTTGGGTTCGGTTATGTCCACCACGACCGAGCGGCTTGCCAATACACGGTCATTCTCGTCCTTGATTGGAGTGACAGAAAGCAACCCGTAGACTTTCTGCCCGTCCTTTCTCCGGTAGACCATCTCCTCGCTTGATACAGATATGCCCTGTTTGAATAGCTCGAATATTTCGCTCGCCCTTGCTTTTGATTCTTCGGCATAAAGGTCCAGAACGTTCATATTCAGTAGCGCTCCTGGCCCATAGCCGACGTAACTCTCGGTTGCTTTATTTGCAGCTTTTATAAAACCATCTGTACCGACTGAGTAGTATGCTACCGGTGCACTGTAATACAGGTCAAGAAATCTGGCTTCAGACTGCCTTAATCTCTCCTCGGTCTGCTTGTGGGCGGTGATGTCAGTGATATAATGGATATACAGTTCTTCGTTATATGGCACCCACCTGAGTTCATAGTATTTATCACCGCTCTTAACGGATTCTATTTGCCTTGGTTCTCCTGTTTCCCATACTTCCGGGGCAAGGCAAAACTGGCATGGTTTATTCTCCTGGCCATATATTTCGTAACATTTTTCCCCGGGGATAGCGCCTATATTTCTGGCTTGTGCGTTGGATGCAACTATCTCTCTGGTTCCTTTCTTAAGGACCATGGCAACACATAGAAGATTATCCAGGAGGGTATCTGTCAGGTTGGTTAGTTCATCACTTTTCATCTCCTGCCTCCTTCAATACTGAGGAGTCATGCTTGCTGCCAGGTTCAAATAAAAAGGCACCTCCTATCGCTGCTTCTTTTAACAGTCTCAGTGCCTTCTGTGTCTTCATCTTCACCTCCGATTGAATAAAGTGCAAGATGATTCAGTCTAATTTTACTACAGGATTATTTACATGTTGAAGCTAAAGTATACTCGTCGCACACCATACTGTCAATAGACATAATAATGCTTAGTGGCATTAGAGGAATATCCAGTCTTGAAAAGTTGACACTCACTGGCAATTGATTCCTGTGGTGGTTTAACGGGTAAAAGCAAACATATTTTATGATGTAATAGTATAATTCCGTTATATTTTAGTGAGTGGAGGCGTGAAAATTACAGGCAGAATGACTGAAGAGGCAATTTATGAAGAAGCGAAGAAAAGAGTTAAGGCGAAGAAAAACCTTTACACACATATCGTCGTTTATGTCTGCGTGAATATTTTCCTGTTAATTATATGGGCAGTTACCGGTGGTGGATTTCCATGGTTTATTTTCCCGTTAGGTGGTTGGGGTATTGGATTAGCATTTCATATTATGGATGTTTTAGTCTGGCAATGTAAATCAGATAGAAAAGCTATTGAGAAAGAAGCCGAAAAGATAAGAAGAGAGCAATAATTTAGTGTAACTAAAGGGTTTTAGGTCTCTGTAGTGTCGGAGTTTTCAGTCTATTGCCCTTTACTCTTTTTCCTGCGGATGCGGTTTATATAATATATTACCAGTGGCACTACGGTAATTATGATAATCGTCAGAAATGAGTTAAGCCCCGTGATTCTAATGTTGAATATAACGTTGGCAAGGAGAACACTCAATGTTACCAGAGCTATCGATAAACCAAAAGATAGGGCTATCCTCTCTATGTAATTTACCTTTTTGAAAATAACCAGTGTCCAGGCAAAGCCGGGAAGAAAGAAGACCAGAACAAAGCCCAATATTGCTCTAATTACCGGCACATTGTCGATAATCGGTATAGTAAAATCGAAGAAGCTTTTAACAGGGGATAACCAGTCCATACTCGTTTACCTTAATTTATATTAATTATCAGTAAGCTATATTTTCAGCATTTTACATCCAATAATACCCTTTCATCAATATATATTATGCATAAGGGTAATTTATTGGTACATGGTCAAATCGATGATGAACCGGTTGGTCTCAGAAAGGTGAGATAGGAGGGTATTGACTAAAGATTCAACATATAGTACA
>CAZCMK010000013.1:0-31896 GCA_964499775.1 uncultured Dehalococcoidales bacterium
GGAAATTGTCTCACGGGGAGTTTACAGGGAAATATACTCCGTTACCAAATAGGTTGATTATTTCATTAGAAACAATAAAGAGGGGCATACGCCCCTCTTTGGCTTCCTTCAGGGCGGCGGGTGGGAACAGATAAAACAATATAGAAAAAGTGGTGACACTCTCTGAAGGAGCTTCAGTTATGAGGTAAAATCAACAGTCTGTAAATATTCGTAAAAGTCCTTTGGTGTGAATATCTTTATATCTAAAGTAAGACCATTCTTTGTTATATATTCCGATAATTTTTCATTTGCTAGGTCGTCACGGTCTGTAGTTAATAATACATCTATATCTTCATTACTCAGTGCATCAAGGAAAACCTTCTCATCTTTGTTAAAACCCTTTGATATTTCAGATTCTAACTCTTGTAGCATACTCGTCTCAATATCAGTAATAAACGTAACAGGAAAAGCGAACGGAAATATAGATTTATTAAAAGAAATAAAGCTAATATGTGCTAGCTTATCCAGTAATAACACCCTTCTCTGTAAATCACTTGTCGATTCGATTTGTTGTTTTATTGTTGGGTTTGCAACTAACTTAATAACACCTCTTTCAACATACCCTTTTATAATTTTAGTTAGATATAGCCTGTCTTCCTCATAGGGTAAGTTTCTTGGCTTACTAACCTCTATATCGAGAATTCTATTCACTATATTGGTATCCACAAAGGAATTTATGATTTTCATGTCAATATTATATCACATTATGTTATGTTTCTTACCACTTCCTCCAGCACTCTCTGCCACCCTTCACCGAGGTGCCTGGCGTTGAGGCGTATCTGGAAGACGCCGGTCCTTACGCCGTCCCTGGAGAGGCGGTCTAGCTTCTCTCTTTCGAACCTCATCCCCTCGAAGGGAGTGATAACTATTTCGCCGCGTTCGGTGGCAATCGACTGGATACCGGTACCTGTTGCCAGGACTTTTATCCTCAACGCGTACAGCAGGTTCTCCACCTCGTCAGGCGGAGTGCCGAACCGGTCTCTTAATTCACCGACTACGGGCTCTAGCTGCTCGATGCTGTCCAGCTTCGCCAGCTTCTGGTAGAGCTCCAACCTGGTAAGAAGGTCGGTCACGTATTCCTGCGGGATAAAAGCAGGCAGGGGCAGGTCAATTGAAGGAGGCGGCAGGTGCGAGGATATGATTTCATTCTCGGTAACTCCTGCCTGCCTTGATTTATAATCCTCTATCGCCTGAGCCAGCAACTGGCAGTAAAGGTTGAATCCGACGGCTGTTATATGCCCGCTCTGCCTCATCCCCAGCAATGTACCGGCGCCTCTGATTTCCAGGTCTTTCATGGCGATACTGAAACCTGCGCCGAGCTCGGATGCCTCGACGATTGTCCTCAGTCTTGTCTCGGCAATCGGACTCAACCGTTTACCTTTATCATAAAGAAAATAAGCGTAAGCCGCATTGGTGCCGCGCCCAACCCTGCCGCGAAGCTGGTGAAGCTGGGTAAGTCCGAACTTATCTGCCTGGTTGACAATCAGGGTGTTCACATTTGGCATGTCCAGTCCCGACTGAATAATGCTGGAGCAAACCAGGATATCGCTTTCACCCTGTATGAAATCCGCCATTACCCTTTCCAGCACACCTTCCGGCATCTGCCCGTGCCCTATATCTATCCTAGCTTCAGGTATAATTGCCTGGAGCTTCTCGGCAGTCAGACCTATACTCTGAACCCTGTTATGCACGAAAAAGACCTGTCCGTTCCTCTCAAGCTCTCTGAGCACGGCTTCACGGATAAGGTGCTCATTATATTCAGCAACGTATGTCTTGATGGGGAGTCGTTCTTCGGGAGGCGTCTCCATGACGCTCATATCCCTGACCCCTACCAGCGACATGTGAAGGGTTCTTGGAATCGGGGTAGCGCTGAGGGTAAGAACGTCCACCTCCTTCCTCATCTGCTTAAGATATTCTTTATGGGCGACGCCGAACCGCTGCTCTTCATCGATAATCAGCAGACCGAGCTCCTTGAACTCGATATCCTTCTGAAGCAGGCGGTGGGTGCCGATACACATATCCACGTTACCGTTCGCCAGTCCCTTTACGATATCTCTCTGCTGCGCGGGAGTCCGGAAGCGGCTCAACACTTCTATTTTCACCGGAAAGGCGCTCAGCCTCTGGCTGAAGGTGGAGTAATGCTGCTCGGCAAGCACTGTAGTCGGCACCAGCACGGCTACCTGCTTGCCGTCCATCACCGCCTTGAAAGCGGCGCGGACGGCTACCTCGGTCTTGCCGTAACCGACATCGCCGCAGACAAGCCTGTCCATCGGCTTGACCTGCTCCATATCCTCCTTGACCTGTCTCTGCACCGCTATCTGGTCGGGCGTCTCCACATATGGAAAAGCAGCCTCTACCTCCTGCTGCCACACGGTATCGGTAGAAAATGAGAACCCGGGCACGACCTCCCGGCTGGCGTACAGGGTTATCAGGTCTTCGGCAATATCTTCTACCGCCTCTTTGACCTTCCGCTTCGTCCGCGACCACTCCTGGGTGCCCAGCCGGCTCAATACCGGCTCCTGCTCGCCCGCTCCAACATAGCGTCCGACGCGGTCTATCTGGTCGGTAGGCACGTACAGCCTGTCGCCGGCGGCGTATTCCAGGACAATGTATTCTTTCTCTCCGCTCCCACTATCGGCTCGCATCCTGGTAATTCCGGCAAACCTGCCGATGCCGTGCTCTATATGCACCACATAATCGCCCGGGTTTATATCCGTGAAAAGCCTGTGGTGCGGTACCGGACGTTTCTTGAGCAGCCGGCGCTGCTTGATGAAGCCGAAAATTTCGGAATCGGTGAACAGGCAGGTATCACCTTTCATCATCCAGCCTCCGGATAACAGACCCTGAACCAGCATCAGCGAGCCGGGAGGAGGCACTTCAACGATTTCTTCCAGCGGATGAGCAATGATATCTTCCTCTCCGAGCAACTCCGAGAGGCGGCCTGCCTGGTGGCTGACGAAGACCAGCCTCTTTTTCTTGCCCAGCATCTCTTTCGTCTTTTTAATAAAAGCCGGCAACTGACCGGCATAGTTGGGAACAGGTATAAAGTCCAGTTCATGCCACTGCCTTTCTCCGGAAACTCCCCAGGAAGTCAGTTTCAGACACTTCCTGTTCCCGATACCGGAGTCCAGTTCCCGCCAGCTGAGAAATGGAGCCGGGAAATTATGCGGCAGCTCTCCCTGCTCCAGCTTCTCCGTGCGTAATTCTTCGACCTTAGCGGTGAAGTCCTCCGCTGCCAGTTCTATGTTCCGCGGTTCATCCAGTATAAGGATGCCTTCCGACGGCAGGTAATTCAGCAGGCTGTCCTGATCGAACAAAGGAGCATAAAACCGTGAATCATCCGGCATCTCTCCGCCAAGCAACATCGAGATTTCCCGCTGAAACTGCCCTCGTGCATCGGGATTTAAGTCCGCCAGGTCGAGACTGTTCAAAGCGTCCTCAAGACTTTTTCTATCATCCCGGAAAGGTGCCAGCAATTCCGTAGCCGGACCGATAGCCAGCGAACCCACCGTTCTCAGCGAACGCTGGGTTGCCGGGTCAAAAATCCGGATACTCTCTATGGTATTACCGAAGAACTCCAGCCTGGCAGGCATGTCGTCGGCAGGCGGGTAGATATCGATAATACCGCCCCGGTGACTCATCGTACCCGGTATGTCTACGACTTCTTCGAGACGGTAGCCGATAGCCTGCCACTGACGCAGCAGCCGGTATGGTTCAATCTCCATCCCCTGTTCAATAACTTGTCCGGCTGAACAGAATTCGCTCCCGGGGGCTACCTTCTGCATAAAAGCCGCAGCCGAGGCGATTATCAAAGGAGGACTCCCGTCCGGCGCGTTATCACTACCGGCTATTCCGGCCAGAGCAGATAGCGCCTGAAGCCTCTCCAATGCGGCGGTCGTATCCGAGGCGATGCGTTCATAGGGCAGGGCTTCAGGTTCGGGGAGCAATTTTATATCAGCGTTCGGACACCAGGTAGATAGCTGTTCATAGAATTTCCTGCTGTTTTCAGGCTGCGTGGTGACCAGAAGCACCGGTATCGAGAGGCGTTTATACAGGGACGCAACAAGGTACGGCTTGGCGGCGTCGAGAACTGCCGCTCCGGTACCGCCGTCCGTTTTTTGCAGCTCGCCGACAAGTCTGCGATATGCAGGCATATCATCCTGCAAATACAGTAATCCGGTTAAGTCCAAATTACCTCCTTCCCCAAACGCCTTTTGGGCTAGCCGAAACGGACTAGCCCTTAAAAAGATTCTATCACAGCGCCAGTAGCTCAACAAGCTGAAAGGAACATGCCTGACTCGACAAAACTATTGATGAACCAGTGCGGGAAAGAATATAATCAAATCCGACCGGCACGACTACCGTAGCAGAACGGACTAGTTCAAACAGGATTGAATTATGGATTTAATGAAAATCGAGGACATACTGATTGCTAAAATAAAAAGGGATTACGCAGATGATGTCTCGATAATGTGCGTTTGCGGTTCATACGTTTATCAGGATACATATGAAAAATCCGACCTGGATTTTTATATCATTCCAAAAACCCGGCGTGGCTATGAAATGGCACGGACTTTCATCATTGATGATATTGGATTCGATTTGTGGGCTTTATCCTGGAAAAGAGCTGAAGACATCGCGCATTATCGTGAACGTAACGTTGCTATCATCGCCGACGCCCGGGTTGTTTACTATTCCTCTGCTGAAGACCTGGCAAAATTCGAAAAACTAAGAGCGATAGCAAGGCAACCGGAAGGCATAGTCGACTTTAATACAAGGATAAAAGAATTGATGAACGAGAATTACGGATTATACTTTTCGATGCTGGAGAATAGAGATGATTTCTCAAACGTAAAACTCAACGCTATCCAATTACTGCTGACTCTGGTCGAAGCCATTGCCGTGTCAAATCACACGTACATAAAACGCAGTTGGGGGCACATTTTAGACGAGGTACTGGCAATGAAGAATGTACCTGAAAATTTTGAATCTTTATTCAAAGATATTATTTACGCTGATGAAAGTGAAGTAATTATCAGTAAAACTTCAGAAATAGTACAATCGGCACAGAACACAGTATTGAAACCTGATACTAAACCGGTTGACATTCAAGAGACATTTAAAATGTTCTTTGAAGAAATTAAGTCTACCTACAACAAGCTTTACCATGCCTGTGACACGGGCGATACGCTCGCAGCAATCATGGCGGGAGCGGCTATTCAAACCGAAATAATACAGTGTATCGGCACACAGGCATATAAACAGGCAGGTCTCATCGACATCGTTTCCCGTTTTTCAAAAAACGACCTGCAGGGATTTAAAAACACCGTAAAGAAACATGAAAATCAGTTCGAAAACTATCTTATCAACAACAATGTGCCTATTTATAAATATGACACCATAGATGAATTTGAGAACGAAATTAAGGAACCAAAAGACTGATTATCATTATTTGTCCGGTAATTATCGGGTTGCTATAATGAATCAAATTGGTATCTGATTGAAAAATGGCTGAGAAGAGTAGCAAAAAAACCGATTCGGACAAACCTGTCTATCACCGGCTGGTAGTCAAGCTGGGTACCAGCCTGCTGACCGGCAGCACCGACCACCTTAACGATGAAACAATCTCCGGACTGGTAAGCCAGGTAGCCAGGCTGCACGGGCAGGGTCTGGAGATGCTCATTGTTTCTTCAGGAGCGATTGCCGCCGGAAGGCACAAACTGGGATTAAACAAAGAACGCAGGGGTATTCCCTTCAAACAGGTACTCGCCTCGGTCGGACAGGGGCAGTTGATGAACATCTACGACCAGCTTTTTTCCAGGCATGGCATCACCGTAGCCCAGGCACTGCTGACCAGGTCAGACATCACCGACCGTGCCGGTTATCTCAACGCCCGTAATACACTCCTTGCTCTGCTGGAACTGAAGGTGGTATGCATCGTTAATGAGAACGACGTTGTATCTGTAGATGAAATTCAGGAAGCCAGTTTCGGTGATAACGATAACCTTTCGGCTATGGTAGCCAACCTGGTAGACGCCGACCTGCTTCTGATTCTCAGCGATATCGCCGGCCTTTACACCGCCGACCCTCACCGGAACCCCGACGCCCGTCTTATTCCCCGGGTGGACAGGCTAGATTCGGAAATAGAAAGACTGGTAATGGGAACTTCGGGCAGTCTCGGTACCGGCGGTATGGCAACGAAAATAGAAGCCGCCAGGCTGGCGATATCTTCCGGGGTTGCCGTGGTTATAGCCGACGGCAGAGAGCCGGACATCATTCTCAGGCTGGCAGCAGGCGAAGAGACGGGAACCCTTTTCCCGCCTGCAGCCAGCAAGCTGGAGAGCCGCCAGCGCTGGATGATGAGCGGACTCTCCACGAGGGGCAAGCTCATCGTGGACCCCGGCGCGGCAACGGCGCTTAGAAAGCAGAGCCGGAGCCTCCTTGCAGCGGGAATTACGCAGACCGAGGGCAGATTCCAACGCGGCGATATAGTCGATATACTGGACACGGATGGCTCCCGGCTGGGCTGCGGTATAACCAATTACAGCTCGGATGATATTTCCGCTATCAGGGGAGTGCACTCGAATAAAATAGCCGCCACGCTCGGCTACGATTATGGCTCCGAGGTCATCCACCGCAACAACCTGGTGATTTTGTAGGTTAAACAAAGATAGATAAGGGCTTTACCCCTCTGAAACTTCTGTTCTCATCTAGTAATGGGATAATTGAAAATTTATAACCCCCGTCATTCTGGCGCAGGCCAGAATCCAGAAGTGTACTATTGAAAACATACTACATATATATACTGGCAAGCAGGCGTAACGGGACGCTCTATATCGGCATTACCAATAACCTTGTTAGAAGAGTATATGAGCATAAGAACAACCTGGTTAAGGGATTTACCTTAAAATATAAAGTGCATAGGCTTGTATACTATGAACAACATGATAATGTGGATTCTGCTATCCAGCGTGAAAAGCAATTGAAATCATGGCACAGGAGATGGAAAATTAGACTGATTGAAGAAATGAATCCGGAGTGGAAAGACCTCTATCAGGATATTATGGGTCTGGATTCCAGCCTTCGCTGGAATGACGATGTTGAAAAATACTGAAATGACGACATGGAGTAATATTTGAACGGAGATACCGAAGAGCAGTTAGGTAACTGTAGATAATGACTGTAATAAAAACGAATACCCTCTATCTCGGTGATAATCTGGAGATACTGCGCAGGTATATTCCGGATAGTTCAATAGACCTGATATACCTCGACCCGCCTTTCGGCAGCAACCGGGACTACAATCTGCTCTATAAAGAGAGCGAAGGCAGGCGGAGAGCACTGGTAAAGGCTTTCTCCGATACCTGGACCTGGGACGTCACGGCGGAGGACACCCTGCATAATATCCTGCTCGAAGTATCACCTGAGCTGGGTAAGTTCATTGAGGGGATGGTGGAAGGAATCGGCACCAATCCGGTCACGGCGTACCTGGTGATGATGACTCCCCGTCTGCTGGAGATACACCGCGTTCTGAAAAACACCGGCTCTCTCTATCTTCACTGCGACCCCACCGCCAGCCACTACCTGAAAATCATTCTCGACCGCGTATTCGGAGCGAGAAACTTCAGGAACGAGATTGCCTGGTCTTACAAAGGCGGCGGTAGGTCGAGAAAGTACTTCGCCCGAAAACACGATACCATCTTCTTCTATACGAAGTCCGATACATGGGTCTTCAACTACGAAGATATCCTGGTGGACAGGACGAACCGGACGTACTTCACCGACGAGCATGGTCGCAGATACTGGCTTAAATACGGCAAGAGGTACTACCTGAAACACGACGGCAAGGTCCCTGAAGACTGGTGGGCGGATATCGACCCGCTCCACGGTCCGTATAAAGAACGACTCGGCTATCCCACCCAGAAACCACTTGCCCTGCTCGAACGTATCATCAGAGCCAGCTCTAAGGAAGGCGATATTGTTTTAGACCCATTCTGCGGCTGCGGTACCACGCTCGTCGCCGCCCGGAAGCTGGACAGGCAGTGGATAGGAATAGACATAGCCGGCGAAGCCATAGAAGTAACCTCCAGAAGACTCAAAGATGAATTCCCGGGTATCCAGTTCAAGACTATTACCTCATCTGCCGGGACATTATAAAACCAATGAATTCTGATTCCTTCCGTCATTCCCGCGGAGGCGGGAATCCAGGTTGGTTTAAACAGGAACGATTTCTAGATTCACACTTACGCAGGAATCATAGAAATACTCAAAAACGAAACTTATGCTACAATAACCTCAGGCAATTACAGGAGCACACAATGAAAGACGCAGTATCAGAACTCGAAGAAAAGGGGAAAGCAGCCAAAACGGCTTCACGCCGGCTGGCTTATATCTCCACGGAGATAAAGAATAAGGCTCTGGCGAATATCGCCGACGACCTGATAGCGAAGAAGGACGAAATACTCTCCGCCAATGAAATCGACTGCCGGGAAGCCAGGAACTCAGGGATGAACGAGGCAATGCTGGACAGGCTGCTGCTCAATTCAGACCGCCTCGAGGGCATAGCCCGTGACGTGATGACGGTGGTAACCCTCCCCGACCCTGTCGGCGAGGTTTCCGATATGCGCACTCTGCCTAACGGCCTGATTATCGGTAAAAAACAGGTGCCTTTTGGTGTCATTTGCGCCATCTATGAAAGCCGGCCCAATGTCACTATAGACATTTCAGTCCTCTGCTTGAAATCAGGAAACGCCACCATCTTGAGGGGCGGCAAGGAGGCTGTTCATTCGAACAGCGCTCTTGCCGGTGTAGTCCATGAGGCAGCTACCAGAGCCGGGATACCCGAAGGGGCGATACAGTTCATCGAGAATACCGACCGAACCCTACTTAATCACCTGCTCAAGATGAGTGATACAATCGACCTGATTATTCCCAGAGGCGGTTCGGAGCTGCAGAAATTGGTCAGCCAGAATGCGGCTATGCCGGTGATGAGCGGTGGTATCGGTGTTTGCCATACCTATGTCGATAAAAGCGCTGATATAGATAAGGCGGTGGCTATCGCTTTCAATGCCAAGGTCCAGCGACCTTCGGTATGTAATGCCCTGGATACGTTGCTCGTCCACGCCGATATTGCTCAAAACTACCTGCCCGGAGTTGCAGCCGAATGGGCAAAGGCAGGAGTGGAGATGCACTGCGATGAGCGAGCCCTTTCCATTCTCAAAACGGACTCTTCGCTGAAGCTGAAGCCGGCTACATCCGGGGACTGGGGCAAGGAATTTCTGGCACTGGTTGCGGCGGTCAGGGTGGTGGACTCCCTGGACGAGGCTATAGAGCATATCACGCGTTACGGTTCCGGGGCAGATGAGGCTATTGTCACCGAGGACTACACCTCAGCCACACGCTTTCTCAATGAGGTGGACGCCGCCTGTGTTTACGTAAATGCCAGTACCCGCTTCACGGATGGCGGTCAGTTCGGCCTGGGGGCAGAGGTAGCCATCAGCACTCAGAAAATGCACGCCCGCGGACCTATAGGCTTGAAGGAACTGACCACATACAAATGGATTATATACGGCAACGGACAGGTCAGACCCTGATAACTAAACTATCCCTGCCGCAGAGAGGGCTTCCTGCTGGATTTCAAACAGCTCGTTGATACCCTTTTCCGCAAGTGAGATAAGAAAATCAATCGTCTCTTTGGTGTAAGGTTTGCCTTCAGCCGTACCCTGCACCTCAACGAACTCACCCTGGCCGGTCATGACCACGTTAAAATCTACCCAGGCATTGGAGTCCTCGTCATAGCACAGGTCCAGCAGCCTGTTATTATGCAGAACGCCGGCACTGGTGGCTGCTACGGCACTCTTCAGGGGTATCGTTGAAATAATCCCCATATCAGCCAGGTTTTGCATCGCCAGGTAGAGCGCCACGTAACTGCCGGTGATGGCGGCAGTCCTCGTTCCACCATCCGCCTGGAGCACATCGCAGTCAACCACCAGCGTCCTCTCACCGAGGGCATTAAGGTCGGCCACTGCCCGCAGAGAGCGACCGATAATACGCTGTATTTCCTGGTTCCTGCCGGTAACCCTGCCTATCGCTGAATCGCGGGGGTTCCGGGTAACGGTAGAGCGTGGCAGCATGGCGTACTCAGCCGTAATCCAGCCGCCTCCGCTGTCTCTGAGAAAACCGGGCACTCTATCCTCGGAAGTGACCGAGCACAGCACATGGGTCTTTCCCAGCTCAATTAGTGCCGAGCCCTCGGCAAAACTCTGGTATCCTGTAGTTATTCTTACCGGCCGCAGCTCATCCCAGTCACGACCATCGGCTCTCCTCATTTTATATCCCGCCCCCACATTCTAATATATGCCAGAGTATAACACTGTAAGTCAATAGTGGCAATATACCCGATATTCGATGGTATATAACTTCAGATTAACTACCTGGTCAAGCCCGGGAGACATTATTGAATTCCAGACGCAATATTCGTCGTGTGTCCTCAGTAACTTTAGACCTTTGGTCGATACGCCAGCCGACAACCCAGACGACATGCTCCGGTGAACAGACAACCGGTACCCGCTTACGCCAGGCACGGGGGATTTTTTCATCTATCATATACTCGCCCAGCTTCTTCGGCTGGTCCATACCCAGCGGTTGAAACCTGTCGCCGGTTTCACGGGAACGTACCGTCAGCTTATCGCCGGTTTCATCGAGGCTTAGACAGGCAATATAATCATCGTCTCCGGACTTCATTTGCTCCGGTGTTATAACCGATGCCGATACACGCCAACCGGGAAATACGGTCTCTCCGGGTATTTCAAGGCTGACTACACTGTCTAGCGGAGGAAACGGAGACAAAGCCGCCGGTTCTCCGGTCAGCAGGAAACGGTCATACTCCACGATAAAGACCAGACCTGCCGGCAGATTGAGCTTTTTCCCCGCCGGCTTTTTTAACGCCTCCAGGATATCCTCGATATGGCGGGTCTCGATATCTTTCAGGCTGCCCGAAACATCTTCTATAGCTTTTCTGAGCAGGTGACGCTGCAGGGCCGGAGGCAGCGCAAGGAGCCCTTCCTTATCCAGGGCAACCGTCTCTCCCTGTAACCGGACTATGCTATCCCATAAACGGGAAATTTCTCTATCCAGAAAATCGAGCTCGTCGCCGGCAATACGGGCAGTCCGGAGAAGAGCGTCGGTCACACGCTCGTTATAGCTTTCGAGCAGAGGTAATAGCTCGTGACGGATTCTGTTTCTCAGCGGTGACATCGTCAGGTTCGAAGAATCAATCCTCGGTTCAAGGTTATTTTTACGGCAGTAATCGACCGTCTCCTCACGGCTTATACAGAGCAGCGGCCTTATAACTTCGATGCTTTTGTCTTCCGAGCGCCAGGTCGTTCTCGGCTGGAGGCCCCGCAGCCCTCTGGTACCCGTCCCCCTGACAAGGTGCAGCAGTATCGTCTCCACATTGTCATCGGAAGTGTGCCCCACCGCCACGCAGTCAGTCCCAAGAATAGCAGCCGTTTCAGCAAAGAAGGTATACCTCACCTCGCGGGCCGCTTCCTCCAGCGAATTGCGGCGCAGGGCACGGTAAGCCTTCACGTCACGCTCTTCGATAGTCGAGGGGATACCAAGCCGTTCCACCAGTTGGGCAACATACCGGGCGTCGGCCTCCGACTCTTTACCCCGGAGGCGGTGGTTGAGATGAGCCACGTGCAGCTCTATACCAAGCTCATTGCTCAGTGCGTTCAGGATGTTAAGCAGACATACCGAGTCCGGTCCGCCGGATACGGCTGCAAGTACCCTGCGTTTTCCCGATGTCAGGCCGTTTTCGCGGATGAAGTGAAGAATCCTCTGCTCAAGCGTCTGCCGGTCCCGTTGTTTATTGGAAGCCATTTATTCTCCGATAAAATTTTGTTAATCCTTACCAGATTATCCGGATTTCTTCAACAGGGTTTGCAGTATGTATCGGGCTGCTGGCTCCCGACATCCACCACGGATAGGGTTTGCCGATAACCAGCTCTACTTCCCTGTCAGACTGAGGTTCGATAAATACCACCCCTCTGTCCACGGTGTCAAAGGCAACCAGGGCATGGGCCCACTTTTCGGAGCGAATGCTAACGTACGCCGCCCGGATACCATAAGCTTCAGCACTGTTATTAAGCGCAGCGGCAAAATCAAAACACGAGTACTCGCCGCTTATGTATTCATTGGAGTCAGTCCTATCCTCGGCAAGGAAAGCTTTCAGTTCTTTATAATCAAGGATATGGAGTTTTACCAGACTCCCTGTTGTCGCATGAGCACCGACAGCTTCGCTGATTTCCAGTCCCTTAACGTAGCCTTTACTATAAGCCTTCCCGTACGCTTCACGGTATCCGGCCGTATAGTTCCGGGCATAACCTTCATCGTAGCTGCTGTCATAAGCCGCCTGAACCTCGGCGTCATATCTTCCACCCACGACTCCCAGGTAGACAAATATGTCCAGAATTACGAGTAATCCTATCAGGATAAACATAGCCAGGATGATTTTACCTATAGCCACCAGAAGACTGACACCACTGGTGTCGTGTAATTCGATATATTTATATTTTCTTCTACCTACCATACTACCGTCACCTTATTAACGATTCCTTCGACACCCGGCTCAACCGGTTCGTATAGTCCCCGGTATTCTTCCCCGGTTTCCACCTTTACTACCCTGTGCGACCACGGCTCGATAATAAGAGGACCTCTGTCAACGGTATCAAAAATAGCCAGATGGTATATGTAGGTTTTTGCCTCCGGAGCTTCCAGCGTAACGCGGCATCTGACATAGCCCACGCGGATACCGTTACTCAAAGCGTAATCGTGGATTTTTTCGAAAGTGTCCAGCTCTTCTTCCGCCAGGATATCGATGACCTCATCGTATGTGGGATTATACATTATATAATAAGCGTCGAGGTTTTCGTCGTCTATCCGTTCAGATTGAGCGTAGACAGCCTTGCTTCCTTCCTGATAGCCGGCTTCGCTTCCTTCTCTGAGACCGTCTTCATAACCCCGGGCGAATCCTTCATTAAAGCCGCCTTCTCCGGCAACAGCAACGTCGTCGATATAATTAACGTGGGCAAAAGCGCTGAGACCGATACCGACCCCGATAATGGCAATAACAAAGAGAACAGCCAGTAATAAACCCTTCATCGTCCACCCCTCGTTTGTTTCCCTGATATAATTATAGAGGCTACGACAGGTTCGGTTCAAATCGGTATATCTCAGTTTTTCGGCGGTTTAGCTGCCCAGGATAAGCCTGGTACGGTGTACCGATTGAGGATAGCGGGTAAAGCCCAGAGCAAGGGCAACCTGCTCCGGTCTTCCCGAGCCGCCGCTGTCACAACGCAATCTCATCCCTATTGTACAGACATCATGTTCGGAGGAAACCAGCCACAGGTCATCGATTAAACCTCTCAGGTCATAGTTACGGCGTCCTGTATCTCTCTCGTGGTACCAGGGCAGGCTGTCCAGCGAGAGGAGTGATGCGAGTGCCGAACCCACATCCTCCGGACCATCCTCCGTTTCCAGCTCGACCCTGTATTCGGCATATCTGACCTGCGACTGGAGAGACGGCAGGTTCGGGCCTATCTGATTCACTCCCAGTATTTCGATACCGGGCGGTAATTGTCTGCTTAAAGCCGCGGTAAACCAGTGCGGAGATACCGTCCCGGCGAGAAATATATCGAGCAACTCGGCTTCGCCTGTCACTCCCACGGCAAGAGGGGCGGCGAGCGACAACCGGGGATGAGGGCTGAATCCCTCCGAATAAGCAATCCGTATATCCGCCCGGGTAAGGGCTCTTTCCCAGAGCCGCATTATATCCAGGTGGGAGATATACTTAATCTCCTCTCCCCTGGCGAACCTTATTCTAAGACGCTGCATCTTCGCTCTTTATTTTTGGTTTTGCCAGCACGATTTTCTCAATCTTCATCCCGCGCATTTCCGTAATCGCCAGATTCATACCCTTATACCGTAACCTCTCGCCTGTCCTTGGTATACGTCCCAGAAGACTGAGGACGAAACCTGCCACCGTCTCGTAGTCTTCACTTTCGGGTAATTCGAGTTCCATTTCCGCGTTGGCTTCCTCGATATTCATACCACCGTCAATCTGGAAGGTATATTCGTCGATAGCCTCGTATTCCTTCTCCGCCTCGGCGAATTCATCACCCACGGCTCCAACGATTTCCTCCACCAGCCCGCTGATGCTGACTATCCCGGCGGTACCACCGTACTCGTCGATGACCACCGCTACACGGTAGTTCCTGTCTCTCATCTCGTTAAAGAGCTCATCGACATACTTCGACTCGGGAGTGAAGTAAGCAGGGCGGATAAGCTCGTCTATCATGTCTTCCGGCGTCATCGTCTCCTTGGCCTGCGCCATAAGCACATCTTTTACGGCAAGCATACCTACAACGTTATCCGTGTTATCCTCATATACGGGAAAGCGGGATAAAGGCGATTCCGCGTATATCTTGAGAAAATCGCCCAGGGCAGTGCCTTTCTCAATCCATACCACCTCTGTTCTCGGCACCATAACCTCGCGTACCGGTCGGTCACCGAATTCGAAGACCTTATGCAGCATCTTGGCTTCGGTCTCCTCCATCGTCCCATCTTTATGCCCTACCGATATCATGGTGCGGATTTCCTCATCGCTGACCAGCGACCTGGGAACGGGCGTACCTCCCACCACTCTGGTGACACCGGAAGATATCCAGCTAAGTATGAACACCAGCGGCGAAAACACCCAGAACAGTATCTCTATCGGGCGGGCGAGCATAAAGGAGAATTTCTCCGGGTGACGGTTTGCTACCGTCTTCGGGGTGGTCTCGACAAACACCAGTATAACGATGGTCAGTATTATGGTGGCGTATATAATACCGCTCTCACCCCAGATTGATATAGCCAGCACCGTAGCCAGAGCCGAAGCCGCCGTCACAGCCAGATTGTTTCCCAGCAGTATGATGGAAAGAAGCCTGTCCGGTCTCTGTATCAGACGGGATACTTTTTCCGCCCCTCTGACTTTGTTGGTTACCATCTGTTCTACCCTTACACGCTGGAGAGAGAAAAAAGCGGTCTCCGAGCTGGTAAAGAACGCAGTCAGCACCAGGAAAACGATAAGTAATATGAAATATAAAGTCTCATTACCGTCCATATGTCTTCAGCAAGCTCTCCTGATAATTCATAATTCTCTGCAGCAGCACTTTCCCGTTTCACTCCGGCTATTCTTTGGTCAGCAATACTTCCTCTATCTTCATTCCGCGCATTTTTGTAATTACAAGCTTTACATTCTTATACCTTAACTGCTCACCCTGTCTAGGGATATGCCCGGTAAGACTGAGTATGAAGCCGGCTATCGTCTCGTAGTCCTCGCTTTCGGGCAGTTCCAGCTCCATCTCCTCGTTTATTTCCTCGATACGCATGCCGCCGTCAATCTGGAAAGTGTATAGATTGATTACCTCATACTCCTTTTCAGCCGCCGCCAGCTCATCACCAACCGGCCCGACGATTTCCTCGACCAGCCGGCTCAGGCTGACGATACCGGCCGTGCCGCCGAATTCGTCTATCACTACGGCAACCCGGAAATTATTATCACGCATCTCGGCAAAAAGTTCGTTGATAAGTTTGGTCTCGGGTGTGAAATAGGCGGGACGTACCAGTTCATCGATAAGTGACTGTCTGGTAATATCACCCTTTGCCAGGCCCATCAACACATCCTTAATGGACAGGATTCCCACCACATTGTCCATATTTTCCTGGAAGACGGGAAACCGTGATATTGGTGATTCAGAATAGAGAGAGAGGAAATCGGCTATCGTAGAGCCCTGCTCGATGGCTATAACCTCGGGGCGGGGTATGGTAACTTCTCGAACGGGTCTGTCGCCGAAATCGAAGACCTTATGCAGCATCCTGGCTTCGTTTTCTTCGACCGTCCCTTCTTTATGACCGACCGATATCATGTTACGAATGTCTTCCGCCGTAGCCAGAGACCTCTGCTCCGGCTCTCCGCCGGTAAGCTTGCCGAGACCCAGGACTATCTTTCGCAATACGAACACGAAAGGGGTAAGAAGCCAGGAAATTATCTCCAGAGGGCGGACGGCTAATAGAGAGATCCGCTCGGCATGATGGGCCGCCACGGTTTTGGGGGTGGTCTCGGCGAAAATAAGCAGGATTATGGTGGTCCCCACGGTGGCGATAAGTATACCGTGCTCGGGCCAGCGGGTAATTGCCAGAGCCGTAGCTAGAGCCGATGCGGCGGTGTTTACAAACGTGTTGCCGAGCAATACGGTTGAAAGGAATTCCTCCGGCATTTGAATCATTCTGGCGACCCGCTTCGCCCCTTTTACCTCGGTGCTGACCAGATGCTCCAGTCTTATTCTTTGCAGTGAGATAAAAGCGGTTTCCGAGCCGGAAAAGAAAGCGGAAAGAATGATACAGACAACAAGAAGCACCAAGTATAGTGCTTCGGTACTAGACAACCACCATCACCTGCCTAATGATGTTCATTACTCCAATAGTAACCTACATGATAACATCGAGTTACGATATTGTCAAAAAAGCTATTTCTAGTTCTATTCGGTTTTGGTTTACCATATAATTACCAGCCGTTAAACCTGTGTTATATCTGATTTGTATTTTACCCCATCCCCCTTTATCCCCCTTGGCGAACTAATGATGCGAGCAGTGAAATACCGTTCGCTAGCGGGATAGATGTTCAATCTTACAATAAATCAAAGCAAAAGAAAAAGGATTGATTATCTCTTATTTTTAACAAATATTGGAGGTTGTATTTATCACAAGAGTATCTACATTTTTAAACAGGATAACATATCTACAATAGATATCAGGAGCATACGTATTAGATAACACATGTTCTAGTCTGGGTGGCGTAAGCATCTACGTTAGCTAACGCGTATGCTTACATGGATTATGTTGGCATATCTGTTAGCTAACAGATATGCTGATTCCGGTCCAGAGAGGTAGGTGCTACTAAATAATAAGTGGAACCCATAGCTGGTATCTACTCTCCAACGGATGATAAGGTTCGAATCCCCTTTGCTGGAGCTGAGGGTATAGAACGAATGACCTTTAAGTTACACTTGAAACTGCCCATATATAAAGGGCCGTAAAATTCCATGCCTGTAACTTGAGAGTGGGGATCTCCCACAAAAAAGGAACAATTCTAATAAAGAATAAATACCTTGTAACTGAATATTACTAAAATTTCCCAAAGCGACTGGCAAACATCCCTGTCTTCAGGGGATTAATCGGCCAGGCATTGCTGGTTGGAACCATCGGCATCCATCACGTGTATCCGAGGGTAAGACGAGAAAACGATATGTGAACATTTCCTCAAGTATGTTGGTCAATTACTGACATCATTGATATATAATGTCCATCTTCTGTATACTAAATTAATATATCTGAGGATTACTCGTATAGCAGGAAGCAGGAGTCAAAAAAGTTCCAAAGTCACTCCGTATGCCGGAACCGTAACATGCAAAGATGGCACCTGCGGTATTCAGATTTAGATATTTTCGCCTAATCTATAACGTTTAATTGGAGGTATGAAAAATGAAAAATTTTAAAGGTAAAACCGCCTTTGTCACCGGCGGGGCAAGTGGTATCGGACTGGGTACGTCCAAAGTATTCGTAAAAAACGGCATGAGGGTTGTCATCGCTGATGCACGTCAGAGTGCTCTGGACGAAGCTGTTGCCTGGTTTAAGGAAAACGGTGGTGATGTCTATCCCATCAAGCTGAATGTAACTGACCGTGAAGCCTACGCGAAGGCTGCCGATGAAGCGGAATCCGTATTCGGGAATATACACGTTCTCTTCAATAATGCCGGTGTTGGGATCGGTGGCGGCCCTACAGCGCAAACGACTTTCAAAGACTGGGATTATGGAATGGGTGTAAATATCGGAGGTGTCATAAACGGAGTGCTGACAATTCTGCCGCGCATGCTCAAGCACGGCGAGGAAGGGCATATCGTTTCAACTTCGTCGACCGCCGGCCTTCTAGCTACTGGTGGGGTCGCCATATATTGCACTTCAAAGTATGCCGTAACCGGTTTCATGGAATGCCTGGCTATCGAACTCGAAGACAGTAATATCGGTGTTTCCGTTCTTTATCCGGGACCGACGAGGACTAACCTGGGACAGTCAACTTTCGAAAATCGTCCCGAACATCTCAGGAACGAAGGCGAAACTAGACCGCCCCAAAGATTAGGAGAAATGCCGCGTTCGATGGAAGACATGCAAAGAGTTTTCATGGACCCGCTGGAGATGGGTGAACGGGTCATGCGTGGCATCAGGCGTAATGATCTCTTTATCCACACTCATCCGGAGTTCACGGACGGTTATATCTCGCGTCACGATGCTATTATCCGTGCCGTGCCGGATGAACAGGTTGACGAAGAACGCTGGAATATTATCAGGGGTATGAACCATACCTACACAGAGCGCTACGACAAGCAAGAGAAGGTAGGTCCTCCAGACTGGTAGATAAAAAATATCAATAGTAACGCCCCGATGATGTCTATCGGGGCGTTTATCTTCATGGTGGAGGTGGGGAAGAGTCGAACTCTCCCTAAAACAATGCTGTGTTTTGTTTAGCCAATCGGAATGTTTGTCACATCATGCGTACTATTATCTGATACCGTTTGAGTATTTTTTATCATTTTCCCTGTAAAGGATCTATCAATTCGTCAAGATCCAGATCGCGTAGTTTTTCAGCAGTAGGGTACCCGGTCATCATATCCCAGCCACGAAGCAGGTAATATTCGGATTTAAGCTGCTCGAAAGAATCTCTATCGAGAACACAGCCCAGACGTGTAATGATTTCGCTGTTATGTCCTGGCATGATACCCTCCGGATTGAAGAAGACATCTCCTTTTTGCAACGGCTCGGTGAAATAGAAGTCCATCAGATGATCACCTTCCCTGCCTCCCCATCCCTGGCAAAGACATATGGCACGCTGCAGGTTGATGATACGCTCCCCCATGAGATAGAGTTCATCTTCTGATGTTTCTCTACCTGTAACGGCAGAGTAAAGACTGCTTTCTACCGCAGGATTCCCAACATGATCGTCTAAGTTTGCTGCAGTAACCTGCATGGGCCAGTGGACATCACATAGCACAAGACTTTCCTGTACGGCAGATCTATCCTGGACTTTCTTTGCGGCAAGGGCTTTCCCTTCAAAGGTGGAAAAATCCATCGCTTTTTCGCCGCCCCAGAAACGAACAGCTACTTTCCTGAGGTCTTCTGTTGAGAAGAAAGCACCTTCAAGTCCCTGCGCCCAACTCGTCCAGGAAATGAGAATATTACCGCTGATACCGTGCAATTGAGAAACTGGCTTACGGGGTTCGGTGGCCATGAGAAGAGCGGTGGTTAGAATAAGGCGGGGATCATAGTCTCTGTTTTCCCCGGTGACAGAGCCAACGAACCGGTTACTGGCACTAACGGCTTTCTCCCCGATATACTCAGCTGCCTTTCGTGCGCCGTCAGCCAGAATATTACCAAATCCTTCCCGGAAAGAAATTTTACGAACGAGTTCCTCTATGAAATGAGCATTACCAAATGCAGATAACGGCAGGCCAGTCAGTTCTTCGTTAATGAGTCCCTGGCGTGTGCATTCCATCAGCCAACCGATCAGAGAAGACAGGACGGCAGTATCCAGACCATAGGCGTCACAAAGGCGTGTACCAAGGAGACGGGCATCCTTCGGCATACTCTCCTGAGACATGGATGGAGAGAAGTAAACCATGGATGCCTGGCAGAAAGACTTATAACGACGCCCGTCTGCTCCTCTATATGACTGTCGTGTGCAGCCAATACCGCAGCCATAACATGGTTCTGGTACGGTTAAACCCGGTATAGCCCACGGGGATGGAGCATCGAAAGTACCTTTCCGTATCAGCCTGATATAGTCGGCTATTCTCTTAAGTCGATCAGGATATGCGGGTTGATACCTCTGGTCACCTATCACTGCGACAGCCTTGAGATTCTTATAGCCCATGATAGAGCCGATGCCACCCGAAACAGAGGCACCACCATCAGCGAAAGCAGTGGCGAAGACTACACCATTCTCAGCCGCTGGTCCTATGGTAAGAACATTAACATTTCTTCCAAGGTCCCCCTTAATGTCATCAATAGTCTCGAAGGTTGTCAATCCCCAAAGGCTGGAAGCATCTTTAAATTCTATCTGACCATCGTGAAGAAAAAGAGTAACAGGTCGTTCAGCTTTCCCCTTAACAACCAGGGCATCATAACCGGCGGATTTTAACATCGCACCAAACCGGGCGCCCATATTACCGTAAGAAAAGGCTTCAGGTGAACGGATGGGAGACTTCCCGGCAACAATCCAGCGGCATCCGGCAAGACCGGTAAAACCGGTAACCGGACCAGTCGCACATATCAGGCAGTTCTCAGGATCACTGGCAGCAGTGTCCCTTGGAACAAGGTCCCAATACAGTTTCTCTGCCAATCCCCTGCCGCCGATAAAGCGTTCGGCGTAAGGAGTTGAATCAAACACTTCAGTCGTGTTATTAGAGAGATCTACTATTACGATTTTTCCTGCATAACCTTGAATAGACATTGAACTATCACTTTTTCATGTTACCATTATTTGCTGAACAAAGATAAAGTCACCAATGTCAGGTTTGATATATTTATTAAATTTACCTCAATCCTCCGAATCATTTCCAATAATCTGGTTAATTTCTGCAGTAATAAGTAGTAAATCTTTTACCTGAGGGTCTTCACTAATATTGATTGTAGGGATTGACTCCATTGTAGCTGAAGAAACACAAGAAACCAGTAATATGACCAAAAAGGGCAACACGTAAATATCGGGACGAACACGTGGACGTAACTTACTAAATAAACTTGTGAACATTATAAAAACTCAGGCGTGAAAAAGAAGATTCCACGCCTGAGTTAGTTCTCCAAAACCCACCCTTTTGGTGGTGGAGGCGGGGGAGAGTCGAACTCCCCGTCTAAATAAGGTTTATAATAATATGAAAACCAATTCAAAGGTACCACCTATAGTACAGTAGCACCCACTATACAGGACTAGAACCAACACTGGGAAATTGTCTGATACATCGAAAAGACTATATCTATAGTCTATTCCAGAGTCAGCTTAATCCCAGGAATTCTTAAAAGGTCACAAAATACCTGAAAGTTACTTCTGTATAAGCTGTGGATTATTCACAATAATGATATGCTAATGAGACCCAAATAATTAACGACATTGTTATTATGTCTAATTATAATTTCAGAGTAATTTTACCGCCACTTATCTATAGAAGCACTACCCTGATAACCATATTCAGAGTATTTCCACAGTGGGTTTGTCTCCCCTCCCACGACAACAAGGTTGATTTTCTCCGAGTCGTGATAAGGCGTTATCAACTCATCCGGTTTGGCTTTTTTGAATGTAGCATAAGGCTCGATTCCCTGTATCGCCAGAGGGGTAACCATCCAGTCCACGTGATCGAAACCCCAGTATCTTTCGGCCGGCATCTTGATGTTCCTAGAAAGCCAGCGACTATATTCCTGCTTCGTCACAAAACCGTCCTGGTCCTTAAGTAGCCTGGCAATGATCGGATCCATAACGATGGTTGCTGAGGCATTCGTCGGAGGAATGAAGCTCAGATTGAGGCACATTTCCTCACCTATCGTTCGCTTGGATGCGGTGCCCGCGCTGTTTACGAAGACCCAGCCGCGGAAAATGCTAACCGTGCTTTCATCCTTGTGGAATCCGTGCTGTACATGGAAAGGTTCCCAAGGGCTGTCCTCCTCGTTTTCTGCGCAGCAGTTGTTGTTGTAGTTCAGGCTGCTGCCTTGAGACGACCACATGTTCCTCTTAGGCCGCATATCCATCCAGCAGATAGACATCAGCGACCATGCCCGGCCGATGACCGAGTTAGCCATATTGATTGGAGAAAGCGCGCCGATGCTGGAGTTCATGCCGATTTCATTACGAATCGGCCCGTTGACCAGAAGCATCGCTGACCAGTTGGAAGTGGAAGACTGGATGGCATCCAGTTTATTGGCAGCCGTTGCCAGTATCACCGGCAAATATTCCGGTTTTGCCCCAGCCATCACCGCCAGTACGGCGACATTTTGCACGGAGTATTGGACCACGCCCCGAACATCAAACCGCATCATTTCACCAACGATTTCATTAGGATCGGCGCAGGTACCAGTGAGCATTTTCTTGACGCGTTCCTCAGTCGGCAGGATGACAGGGAGCCCGTCCGTCCAGCCTTTATCGTAAAAAAGCTGCTGGAGATTTTCTTCCGTGTCCGGCTTCAGAAATGATCCTGCGTCGCCTTTGCTTTCTACTTTGGCCGCCTTAAACTTCAGCTTCCCGGGGTCTACCGGCTTTGTCAGGTTATCGATGATATCCTGGATGACGGGTTTGCCGCTGTCCGAGTTCGTGCCGATGACATAGCCTTTGAGCGATTCATCGGACATGCCGATGACCGGGTGTGGTGTGAAAAGGAAAGGCACATAACCAGCCTTGCGATCATTCGCAACAACCTCGATGAAGGCATCGGTTGTAAATGGTGCCGTCGGAATTCCATATTTCTGTTCGAGTATTATGCTGGCGCCAGCAACTGCTGACACACAGCCGATTCAGCCTGCCACCCCAATGACAGCAGCATCCCCCCTGGCTTTTATTTCTTCAAAAAACGCTGTATCGCGGTCGCTAAGGAAGGTGCTGGGCACCCGCTTGTGTACGGTCTTGACTGACGACATGTTCTTTTTAAACCAGCGTTGCACCGCCAGCATAAACTTGTAACTGCCGCCGTAGCCGATGTCCACCAGGTAAATCGTTTTGCCTTCTAGCGTGTCCAGCCGCGAGGCAAGAGACTTCGCCGGAATTTCAGGCCCAGCGAATACGCCTTTGTTCGGCGTAACGCCGATGGGTTCTGGGTTGATGACGTTATCCAACAGTTGAATTGTCATAAAATCCCTCCACAAACTTAATATAATAAACCGCCATCTGGAGTTAGCTATCAGTCCAGCGGGTCGACTTTTTCCTGGATACTATAAATCAAGTCGGGTTTTACAGGTATAGTGCTGTGTTCGAATCGCAGAGGTCGGCAGTTCAAACCCTCTCACCCCGACCATTTATTTTCCAGTCACCTTTTCACACCTTATTTCGAGTCCGGTATGGTGGGCAGTACTGGATTCGAACCAGTGACCTCTCGGATGTGAACCGAGTGCTCTAACCACTGAGCCAACTGCCCGTGTTAAACAACTAGAGTCGAAAGGTGTTTTATCCTTTTTAGCATATTCGGGTGGGTGGTGAAAAGCTCCATCATTTTGTCGGCAGTACCCAGGCGTATCTGCTTCTGGCGGATGTCCATCAGCTCGACCTGGTCTATGGTACCGCTCATATCCTGGTCTATCTGTGATAGCTCCCTGAGCTCGTACCAGGAGCGGGTGGGGTCGTTGAGAAAGAATGCCCTGACTCCCTCCACCTTTTTCAGTTCCTCTTTGCCTCTGAACCTGGCATTGCCGTGAACGAGCTTGTAGAGGGCTGTAGCCAGATGATGCGGCTCATTGCCGAGGCGTACGCTTTCGAGGTCGGCATAGTACTCGCGTATCCTTGAGCCGTAAAGCACCAGCAGGTTGGTGATGAAGTAGAGCAGGAAAGCGCCGATACCTATAAGCGCGGCGTAGTTACCGCCCTGACGTCGTCCGCCGAAAGCTCCTCCCCACATCATGCTGAATGCCAGCCAGTACATTATCATGGGTATGGCTGAAATCAGGGTAATAATCGCCATATCGCGGTGCATAATGTGGCCTATCTCATGTCCGAGTACTGCCTTGAGTTCTTCACGGCTCAGCAGGTTAAGTATACCCTGGGTAACACAGACCCGACCGTCACGCCTGGTCCTGCCGAAGGCGAAGGCGTTGGGTATGGACATCTGTGAGATGCCAACTTTCGGTTTGGGGATATGTGCGGCTTCGGCAAGCTCGGCTACCATCAGATGCAGGTCCGGGGCTTCTTTTTCAGAGACCCATTTCACTCTCATCGTCCAGGCAACCAGCGAAGGCCCTATGAGGTATTGAATACCGAGAAAGACAAAAGCCAGGATGATATAAGGTATAGCGCCTCCGGCTCCCAGCCAGGTGCCCACACCGGTGATTACCCCGTATAGGATGCCGAACAGCAGTGCTACAAGCAGAAACATCCTTGTTTGAAGCCACATAATACTACCCTGACCTTATCCAGATATTCATTTATATCTATCAAACTAATAATACAATAAGACCCTACAGCTAGCAATATGGAAAAAAGAGTAGTAACGCGATTATATAAGGAGTTATTCCTGCGGGTAAAGCGAATGGGGAGAAGTGACCGGGGTATCACGGGTGGTTCTGTGAGCTCATGCCTGGGTTTATTCCTCGACGGCGATATTAAGTCTTACGGTGGTCTCAGTTATCTCGGACGCATCCTGGGGAGAAAAGGTAAGGTCTGTTTCAGGTGGTTTCCTGTGAATCATGAACTTTTTGATTCCTCCGTCCCACATATCCCGTATCAGATAGCTGATTGTACCGAGTTTCTTGCCGTTTTTATCTATTACTTCAGCTCCGTATTGCGGTTCCATAATATGCCCTCTCAGTACCTCCAAAAAAAATTGAACTGGACACTATCCAGTTCAAACAAAGCCATTATAACACGTGAGGTTTTTTAACGCAATGACCGTAAAGACCGGTTCTGTTTGCATCTGGTTGTTTATTATTACCTCTCCCCCTCTCACTCAAAATATTTATTCTATACTAAACAATGGTATTGAGTGAGAGGGGGACAAAGGACTGCCCGCCGTGCGCCTAAGGTGGACTATGGTAGGCAGTCCGCCTAAGGCGGACGGCAGGCGGGGGGTGAGTATATGTATCAACCAAAACCGAATAGTACCTAAAGACCGTTATGGTTGGAAGATATCATTCCGGAATGGTTAGTGCCCGGTTGAATTACTCCTTTCCACTCTATAATCGGGACCATTTTGGTAAAACATCTTAATATATAGGAGCGGCGGCAACGGGAAGACCGTGGAGACGAATAATCCTGCCTTTCCGGAGTATGCAGAATTCCTGTTCAAGCAAATTGTAATACCTTTGTAACCACTTTGTAATACTTTTGTAATATTTCGTGTGCCTGTATTAACCCTATCGTAACGGGTGAAGTGTACACTGAGACTGTATATAGCCGTAAAAGAGATGGTCAGGGAGTAGATGAAGAAAATATTAGGTTTGACAATAGCCGTCCTCCTCATAATCGGCATGTTTGGTGTCGGTACCTGGGCTTACTTCAACGATATTGAGACGTCAACCAGTAATGTGTTAGCTGCGGGCACTCTGGATTTGAAGACTAATAACGTCGATGGAGTGAGTCAAACCCTGTCGGCTACCAATATGGAGCCCGGTGATACGATAGGGCCGGAGACCATCATACTGAAAAATACGGGCAGTATTGCCGGTTCATCCGTGGACCTGGCGTTTACTTACGAAGAGAGCGACGATACTACCAACCCGACTGATAAAAGCGCAGATGATACAGCAGCGCTGGTGGAATTGACCATGCTGAAGTATGGCGGCTCCAGTCTTCTTGCCAGTGTTACGGATAGTAATTCCAATGGTTACAGAGACATACAGGACTTGAAAAATGCAGATTTAAGCGGTCAGAGCAGTATAGGTGCTTCAGCCAGCAAAGATTTTGAAATTGCTATAAAGGCAAGGAACAGTATAAGCAGCGACTACCAGGGTGATGGTATCGTTATCACCATGACCTTTACCCTGAACCAGTAAAGGATTATTTATGAAAAAAACAGGTGAATATCTTGGTTACACCGTAGCAGTCTTACTCATGGCTGCTGCGGTGTTTACCTATCTTGCCCCTCACTTTGGCTGGCGAGTAGACGCTGTATTATCCGGCAGTATGGAGCCTCAACTAAAGGTCGGTTCGCTGGTAGTGGTTCGTCCCGTAGGCCCGGAAACAATCGTTGTGGGGGACATTATTACTTTCCACCTCGCCGGGGTAGACGAGACCGTAGTGACTCATCGTGTCAATAGTATACAACGGAATTCACCGCTCCACTTCGAGACCAAAGGCGACGCCAATAACAAGCCGGACTCCTCCCTCGTGCCATCTCAAGACCTGGTAGGAAAGGTCTGCCTTAATATACCTTTCCTGGGCTATTTTACCGAATTTATGAAAACTCCATATGGATATATATGCGCTATCGTTATACCCGGAATCGTAATCATCATCATGTATTTATGGAGCGTTCGGAAAAAACTCATTCAGAATAGAAGAAATCGGGTCAGGTTATGACGGCAAGGAAATGGCTCATTATAATACTGGTCATCGTGACGGTGATGTCGCTGGCGACTTACGTCGGGGCAACCGGGGCCTTTTTTGTTGATGATGAACAGAGTTCAGATGATGTTCTGAGCTTCGGTTGGGGCTTAACCACACTGGACGACGGCTTTGAAGGCTCTCCCTGGAATGATAACTGGGACGAAAACGGCTCAACCGTCTGGCAGCAGAACGGTACCCGGGTACATTCCGGTAGCTATGCCGCCAGAGGCAGAGAAACCGAAGCCGGATATTTAACCTCTGACGATTTTTATGCTACATCGTCAACCGATATTACCCTGCACTTCTGGTTCTACCCGGGCGGTGTCGAAGCCGGTGACATTATCGTCGAACTCTATGATGGCAGCACCTATGATACCTTTTATGACTTAACCGGCTATCCTACTTATGTAGACGGTAGCTGGTGTGAGTTCAGCGAGGTGATAAATGATTCTCAGTACTTCATCGCCGGCTTCAGGGTCAGGTTTAATAATTCAGGAATGACCAATTCCGATGACGCGGTATGGATAGACGATGTGCTGGTTATAACGGACAGCACGCCGCCGTCAGCACCGACCGGGCTGGTAGTCACGCTCGGTGAAGAGGAGGTCAGTCTTGACTGGGCCGATAACAGTGAAAATGACCTTGACGGTTACAACATCTACCGCAGCCTGACCAGCGGCTCCGGTTACAGCAAGGTAAACGGCAGTCCGGTTGAGACCAGTGAATATATCGATACCGGACTCACCAATGACGTTACCTATTACTACGTTGTAACGGCGGTCGACCTGGGCAGTAACGAGAGCGGTTACTCTAATGAAGATAATGCAACTCCCACGGACCTGCCACCGTCGGCGCCCACTGGGCTGGCAGCGACGCCGGGTGAAGAAGAGGTCAGTCTTGACTGGGATGATAATAGTGAAAGCGACCTCGATGGTTATAATGTGTACCGCAGCCTGACCAGCGGTACCGGCTACAGCAAAATAAACGGCAGTCTCGTATCGACCAGCAATTACACCGATACCGGATTGACCAACGATGTTACCTACTATTACGTAGTGACGGCAGTAGACTCGGCTGCTTACGAAAGCGATAATTCCACCGAAGCCAGTGCTACTCCCCTAGACCTGCCTCCGGCGGTGCCTACCAGTCTTGTTGCCATACCCGGTGACAAGCAGGCGAGCCTCGACTGGGCCGATAACAGCGATGATGACCTTGACGGATATAATGTATACCGCAGCCTGACCAGTGGCTCCGGCTATACCAAAATAAATGGCAGCCTGGTTGAGTCCAGTGAATATCTTGATACCGGACTTGCCGGCGGTACCACCTACTACTACGTGGTAACGGCGGTTGACCTGGGCAGCAACGAGAGCGGTTATTCCAATGAGTACAGCGCCACTCCTACCGACCCTGCGCCGAATCCACCGACTGGTCTGGACGCGACAGCCGGCGACAGGCAGGTCAGTCTTGACTGGGATGATAACGGTGAAAGCGACCTTGACGGCTACAATGTTTACCGCAGCCTGACCAGCGGGTCCGGCTATACCCAGATAAACGGTAGTCCGGTGGAGACCAGCGATTACGTGGATACCGAACTCACCGGCGGCACCACCTACTACTATGTAGTGACGGCTGTCGACCTCAGCAGCAATGAGAGCGAATATTCAGCCCAGGATAGCGCTACCCCCGACGACCATGCTCCGGCGGCGCCGACAGGACTCGATGCTACCGCCGGCAACAACCAGATTACACTTAACTGGAATGATAACAGCGAAAGCGACCTTGACGGCTATAACGTTTACCGCAGCCTGACCAGTGGTTCCGGCTACACCCAGATAAACGGCAGTCTGATATCCACCAGTAATTTCACCGATACCGGACTTACCGGCGGCACCACCTACTATTACGTGGTAACGGCGGTCGACGCGGAAAGCAACGAAAGCACTTATTCCTCCGAGGTCGGGGAAATGCCCGATGACCCGGCACCGGCGACGCCAACCGGACTGGTAGCTACCGCCGGCGACCTTGAGGTAAGCCTGGACTGGGACGATAATACCGAGGAAGACCTCGACGGCTATAATATCTACCGCAGCCTGACCAGCGGTTCGGGCTATACCAAGGTTAACGAAACCCCCGTATTGACAAGCGACTACACGGATACCGGTCTTACCAGCATGATAACCTACTACTATGTGGTGACGGCTGTCGACATGGGCAGCAATGAAAGCGGTTACTCCGACGAGGACAGTGCTATCCCTACCGACCCGCCGCCGGCAGCGCCGACGGGTCTGGTTGCCTATCCGAGCGATTCCACAATTCTCCTCGACTGGGATGATAACAGTGAGAGCGACCTTGACGGCTACAACGTTTACCGCAGCACTACCAGCGGTTCCGGTTATACCAAGATAAACGGAAGTCTGGTGGAGACCAGTGATTACACGGATGACACGGTTACCAACGACGTTACTTACTGTTACGTGGTGACGGCGGTGGATATTACCAGCAGCGAGAGCAGTTCTACAAGCGAGGTCAGTGCTACTCCCGATGCGGCTCCTTCGGCTCCGACCGGTCTGGACGCCACTGCCGGTAATAAGCAGGTAACTCTCGACTGGAATGATAACAGTGAAAGCGACCTTGATGGCTACAATGTCTACCGCAGCCTGACCAGCGGTTCCGGCTACACCAAGATGAACGGCAGTCTGATAGAGACCAGCGACTACACGGATACCGGTCTTACCGGCGGCACCACCTATTATTACGTGGTAACGGCGGTGGACCAGATAAATAATGAAAGCGGTTACTCCAACGAGGACAGTGCCGTCCCGACCGACCTTGCCCCGTCAGCCCCGACCGGCCTGGCAGCTACTGCCGGTGATAAGCAGGTAACTCTCGACTGGGCTGATAATACGGAAGAAGACCTCGACGGCTACAATGTCTATCGCAGTATGACCAGCGGCTCCGGCTACGCCAAGATAAACGGCAGTCTGGTATCCACCAGTAATTTCACTGATACCGGGCTTACCGGAGGCACCACTTATTACTATGTAGTGACAGCGGTGGATTTGATGGCTAACGAAAGCGGTTATTCCTCCGAAGATAATGCTACTCCGACCGACCCGGCTCCTTCGGCACCGACCGGGCTGGACGCCACGGAAGGTTATAAGCAGGTAACTCTCGACTGGAATGATAATACCGAAGAAGACCTCGATGGTTATAACGTCTATCGCAGTCTTACCAGCGGCTCCGGTTATACCAAGATAAACGGCAGTCTGATATCCACCAGTAATTTCACCGATACCGGACTTACCGGCGGCACCACCTATTACTATGTGGTAACGGCGCTCGACCTCGCCAGTCATGAGAGCGGTTATTCGTCTGAGGACAGCGCTACTCCTACCGACCCGCCACCGGCTTCACCCACCGGTCTGGTAGCTGCGCCCGGTTACAAGCAGATTAACCTTAACTGGAATGATAACACCGAGGAAGACCTCGATGGCTACAACGTCTACCGTAGTCTGACAAGCGGTTCCGGGTACGACAAGATAAACAGCGTTCTTCTGGATAACAGCGATTATACCGACACAGGCCTGACGCCGGGGACCACCTATTACTACGTGGTGACGGCGGTCGATATAGAGAACAACAGCAGCGGTTATTCGAGCGAAAGTAATGCCACGCCTGTCGGGTTGATTACGCTGACCGACGGTTTTGAAGGCAGCCCCTGGGACGACCTCTGGGATGAAAACGGGACCACTGTCTGGAAGCAGAATGATAACCGGGCATATTCCGGTACCTATGCCGCCAGGGGCAGAGAAACCGAAACCGGTTACATGACTACCGATGACCTCGATGCTTCAGCATCCACCGGTATAACCGTTCACTTCTGGTTCAATCCCAAGACACTCGATACCGGTGATATAATCGTCGAGACCTATAACGGAACTGCCTGGAATACATATTACGACCTGACCGCTTATTCCACCTATTCCAATAACGATTGGTGCGAGTTTAGCGAGGTAATAAGTGATTCCCAGTACTTCGTGAATAATTTCAGGTTAAGGTTTAATAACACGGCGATGCTTGATTATGGCGATGCGTTCTGGGTTGATGATGTTACGATTACGACCGACAGTACGCCTCCGCTTTCCCCGACGAACCTGACGGCTACCGGTGGTGAGGGAGAGGTCAGCCTCGACTGGGATGACAACAGCGAGGGCGACCTTGACGGCTATAATGTCTATCGCAGCACTACCAGCGGCACCGGTTACACCCAGATAAACGGAAGTCTGGTAGAGACCAGTGATTACACGGATGACACGGTCACCAACGACATCACATACTATTACGTGGTAACGGCGGTTGATTTCGGCACCAATGAGAGCGGCTATTCGAATGAGGACGACGCTACCCCAACGGACGTTGCACCGGCGGCTCCTGCCGGTCTAGCCGCTACTGCAGGCGAGGAGCAGGTCAGTCTCGACTGGGATGATAATACCGAGGGCGACCTTGACGGCTACAATGTCTACCGCAGCACTACCAGCGGCTCCGGCTACAGCAAGGTAAACGGCAGTCTGATATCCACCAGTAATTTCACCGATACCGGGTTGACCAATGGTACCACATACTATTACGTGGTAACGGCGGTCGATATCGGCGCCAATGAGAGCAGCTATTCAAATGAGGACGACGCTACCCCAACGGACGTTGCCCCGGCAGCTCCTGCCGGTCTGACTGCTACGGCGGGCGAAGAGCAGGTTAGTCTAGACTGGGATGACAATAGCGAGAGTGACCTTGATGGCTATAATGTCTACCGCAGTCTGACCAGCGGCTTCGGCTACAGCAAGGTAAACGGCAGCTTGATTTCCACCAGTAATTTCACCGATACCGGCCTGACCGGCGGTACCACATACTATTACGTTGTTACGGCGGTCGACCTGGGTGCTAACGAAAGCGATTACTCCAATGAAGACAGTGCCATTCCTACCGACCCGCCTCCGGCAGCCCCGACCGGGCTGACGGCAACCGCCGGTGACAAGCAGGTAAACCTCGATTGGGCCGATAACGGCGAGGGCGACCTTGACGGATACAATGTATATCGCAGTCTGACCAGCGGCTCCGACTACAGCAAGGTAAACGGAAGCCTGTTATCCACCAGTAATTTCACCGATACCGGACTTACCGGTGGTACCACATATTATTACGTGGTGACGGCGGTCGACCTCGGCGCTAACGAGAGTGATTACTCCGGCGAAGACAGCGCCACTCCTACCGACCCGCCGCCGGCAACGCCGACAGGTTTGGCGGCAACCGCCGGCGACAAGCAGATAAGTCTTGACTGGGATGATAATAGTGAAAGCGACCTTGACGGCTACAACGTTTACCGCAGCCTTACCAGCGGCTCCGGTTATAGCAAGATAAACGGCAGCCCGGTTGAGAACAGCGACTACACGGATACCGGACTGACC
>CAZCMK010000013.1:31996-36108 GCA_964499775.1 uncultured Dehalococcoidales bacterium
CAAGATAAACGGCAGCCCGGTTGAGAACAGCGACTACACGGATACCGGACTGACCGGCGGTACAACCTATTACTATGTGGTAACGGCGGTCGACCTGGGTGCTAACGAAAGCGATAAATCCACTGAGACCAGTGCCACTCCCACCGACCCACCTCCGGCGTTGCCGACCGGTCTGACCGGCACGCCTGGTGATGCTCAGGTAAGTCTCGACTGGACTGATAACGGCGAGAGCGACCTTGACGGCTACAATGTCTACCGCAGCACTACCAGCGGTTCAGGTTACGTTAAAATAAACGGCAGCCTTGTGGAGACCAGTAGCTATCTCGATACCGGACTGACCGGCGGTATCACATACTATTACGTGGTAACGGCGGTAGACCTTGCCAGCAATGAGAGCGGTTACTCCGATGAAGAAAGCGCCACTCCAACCGACCCGCCTCCGTCGGCGCCTACCGGACTGGCAGCCACTCCTCATGATGCCGAGGTGGAACTCAACTGGAATGACAACAGCGAGAGCGACCTTGATGGTTATAACGTGTACCGCAGTACCACCAGCGGTTCAGGTTACACCAAGATAAACGGTAGCCTGGTATCCATCAGTAATTACACGGATAACACGGTTACCAATGATGTTACCTACTACTATGTGGTTACCGCGGTGGATATAACCAGCAGCGAGAGCGGTTATTCGAGTGAAGTTAGTGTTACTCCCGATGCCACTCCGGCGGCGCCTGCCGGACTTACGGCAACTGCCGGCGACAAACAGATAAGTCTGGACTGGAATGATAACGGTGAAGGCGATATCGACGGTTATAACGTCTATCGCAGCCTGACCAGTGGTTCCGGCTACAGCAAGATAAACGTTAGTCTGGTGGAGACCAGTGAGTATGTTGATACCGGTCTTCCCGGTGGCGTTACTTACTACTATGTGGTAACGGCGGTCGATTTGATTGAAAATGAAAGCGGTTACTCCGCAGAAGACAGCGCTACTCCCACCGACCCGCCTCCGGCAGCCCCGACCGGGCTGACGGCAACCGCCGGTGACAGGCAGGTAAGTCTCGACTGGGCTGATAACAGCGAGAGCGACCTTGACGGTTATAATGTCTACCGCAGCACTACCAGTGGCTCCGGCTACACCAAGATAAACGGCAGCCTGCTGGAAGCGAGCGATTATACGGATACCGGACTGACCGGCGGCACCACCTACTACTACGTGGTGATGGCGGTAGACCTGGCAAGTCATGAGAGCGAATACTCGTCCGAAGATGACGCTACTCCCACCGACCCGCCTCCGGCAGCGCCTACCGGCCTTGCGGGCACTCCCGGTGATAAACAGGCGAGTCTCGACTGGAATGATAACACAGAGGACGACCTCGACGGATATAACATTTACCGCAGCACCACCAGCGGTTCAGGTTACACCCAGATAAACGGCAGCCTGCTGGAGACAAGCGACTATATCGATACCGGTCTCAGCGGTAATACCACTTACTACTACGTGGTAACGGCGGTCGATTTGATTGCCGGCGAGAGCGTTTACTCCGCCGAAGAAAGTGTTTCTCCGACCGATGCCGCTCCGGCGGCGCCTACCGGACTGGTAGCCACACCTCATGATGCCGAGGTGGAGCTTGACTGGGATGATAATACCGAGGACGACCTCGACGGTTATAATGTCTATCGCAGCACCACCAGCGGCTCAGGTTACACCCAGATAAACGGCAGTCTGGTGTCCACCAGTAATTACACTGATAACACGGTTACCAATGACGTTACCTACTACTATGTGGTAACGGCGGTTGACCTGGGCGCTAACGAGGGCAGCTACTCCGCCGAAGAGAGTGCCACTCCGGATGCCACGCCTTCGGCACCTATCGGATTCGTTGCTACCGGCGGCGACCTGTACGTTGACCTTGACTGGGATGACAACAGTGAAGGTGATATCGCCGGCTACAATGTCTACCGTAGCACCACCAGCGGTTCCGGCTACACCAAGATAAACGGCAGTCTGGTCCCAATCAGCGCCTACACCGATATGACTGTCAGCAATGATGTTACTTATTACTACGTGGTGACGGCAGTCGACCAGATAGATAATGAAAGCGGCTATTCCTCGGAAAGCAGCGCTACTCCCACAGGTCTGGTTCTGCTCTTCGATGGATTCGAGGGCAGCCCGTGGGATGCCTACTGGGATGGAAACGGGGCTACTACCTGGACGCAGAGAGACAACCAGGCGCATACCGGTACATATTCAGCCAGGGGCAGGTACAATAATCCCGGTGACATGACATCGGATGACCTGGATGCTTCGACGGCAGTGAATAATATCTACATAGAGTTCTGGTACTTCCCGAGGAGACTCGAGGCCGGTGATGCTGTCGTCGAGATATTTAACGGCAGCACCTGGGAGGTCCTGTACGACCTGAGTAATGGAACAAACAATGAGTGGAATTACTTCAGCACCTACATTACTGACTCCCAGTACTTTATCTCTAACTTTAAGATAAGGTTTAACGGCACGGCGCTTTCGGTCGACGACGTAATATTCGTGGATGATGTCTTGATAATTACCAACCACTAAGCCTTGTTGACAATGCCGGTAGCGGATAATATGCTGAAACACGAATGTATGCCCTGAAAGGACCGGTTAATGAAAAGGCGAAGAAAGTGGCTGGTAATAGTCTGTCTGACAGCAGTTGCCTTGCTTATAGTGTCCTGCGGTGGAACGGAAGAAGCCGGTATAGAGTCTGATGAACAGGCGTCCACCGATGCTACCCCTGTACCTGCTTCGGTCACTTTTACCGACCCGAACCTTGAAAAAGCGGTAAGGGACGCTATAAACAAACGGAGCGGGGCGATAACGCCCTCGGAACTGGAATCGTTGACTTCCCTGTCCGCACCGAAAAGCGATATCACCGATCTCTCCGGGCTGGAGTATTGCGTTGGGCTGACTGACCTTCAGCTTAACGAAAATCGGATAAGCGATATCTCGCCGCTGGCGTCCCTGACACGTTTGACCAGCCTGTCTCTTCGCCGGAACCTGGTGAACGACATATCACCGCTGGCTTCCCTGACCGAGCTTAAAGAGTTACACCTGGATTTTAATGAGATAAAAGATATATCATCGCTGGCTTACCTGACGAAAATGAGCGTGCTGGAGATTACCGGGAACAAAGTTGAGGATATTTCCGCGC
Organism: uncultured Dehalococcoidales bacterium; assembly: GCA_964499775.1. Lineage (GTDB taxonomy): Bacteria > Chloroflexota > Dehalococcoidia > Dehalococcoidales > UBA2162 > MGML01. The sequence goes on from CAZCMK010000013.1 coordinate 35,188, forward strand.
TCGATTCTATGGAAGTAAGTATAACCCGGCTCGTGCTCAATGAAAACCGGATAAGCGATGTTTCACCGCTGGCATCTCTTACCGGACTGACTTCGCTCTGGCTCGGTTACAACCGGTTAACCGATATTTCACCGCTGGATTCACTGGCTAATCTTACCGAACTACATCTGGAATTTAATGAGATTGAGGATATATCGCCGCTCGCTTTGCTGAATGCCCTGACCGTCCTGGAACTGACCGATAACCGGATAAGCGATGTATCGCCGTTAAAAAACCTGCACAGGCTCCAATGGCTCTACCTGCGCTGGAACAGTATTACCGATGTCTCCGCTCTGGCTTCTCTCGGTAATCTGGACTGGCTTTTCCTTGAGCAGAATATGGTGAGTGACGTCTCGCCGCTGGCATCGCTGCAAAACCTTACCAGGCTGAACCTTGCCTATAATCAGATAACCGATATTTCACCGCTGACTTCCCTTGCCAGGATTACGGAGATAATACTGCTGGGCAATCCCCTTGACAGCGCTTCAATCGATGTCCACATACCTCAGCTTGAGGAAAGGGGAGTGGACGTTAATTTCTGATACCCTCTCCAGCTACTGCCCTGCTCTTTCTTTGGTAGGCTTTGATGACAGGCCAGTCTTGAAAACACTCATTGCCAATATAATAGAAAAAAATACCGGTTATGCTCCAAATTGGTATTGTTCGAATTTGGTTGATATATATACTCACCCCCTTTGTCCCCCTCTCACTCAAAACTATGATTTAGTTTGGGATAATTATTTTGAGTGAGAGGGGGAGAGAATTTATGAGAGGGGGCGAAGCCCCCTCTCATTTTTTAATTCCCCTTTCCTGCCAGGAAAGTCTTCCAGTCAATACCAGTGGTTCTGGCAGGAAAGGGGTTCATCCTGAAGGTTCACCCTG
>CAZCMK010000014.1:0-35220 GCA_964499775.1 uncultured Dehalococcoidales bacterium
GCAGAGCCGGGAAAATGAAATATTTAACGAATAGCTCTTTGGCGTCGATTACCTGCGATTTTATGGCACCAACGTCAAGCGCTTTCTGGCGGACAGCCGTAAAGTCCTTCTCATTACCCACGTCTATATTGACGGCGATAACATCAAGGTTATAGTTTTCTTTCAGCCATCTGATGGCTACCGATGTATCAAGTCCGCCGCTATAAGCCAGTACTACTTTTTCTGACATAACTGGTATCCTCCATCTTTATCTACCCTATCCCCTGTATCCCCTTCCCCTATCAAGGGGAAGGGGAAATTGGTATCTAAGAGGGGCTCCGCCCCTCTTAGATACCCCTCTTTTCTCTTTTTGCAAAATCTTCAACCTCTCCCTTTCGTAAAGGGAGACTGAGAGGGATTTATATAATTAACCGTTAGGGCCTCCTTTTTAAGACCTGATTCCTTTTCCCATGTTCAGGGTTGTTGTTTTCATCCCACATGCGATATTATACATCAAAATAACATAATACACACATATTATGCGTAATTCAGGGGCTAGAGGTATCGACGGAGTACCGTCACCGCCGGATAGGAACCAAACTGGTGAAATATCTAATCAGGCACGCAGCGCCGTATTTTGAAGGCGTCGTAGTGAATATCGGCGATTTACCCGTAGACAGCTTCTATACTTCGATAGGTTTCAAGCCGGCTGAAGACTCTGATTCCTATACGCATATATACAGTCCGGTCTAAAACAGGCTTTACGGTTCGAATCCTGCCAGTACGTTATCCAGAATCCCCAGCGCCTCATCTATATCACTCTCGGTGATGATGAGCGGAGGAACGAAGCGAATTGCAGTAGGTTTCAGTCTGTTGACCAGCAGACCGTTCTCGATACAGCCCATCACCACCGATTCAGCTATCTCTTTATCGAACTCCATCGCCAGCAGAAGGCCGCGTCCCCGTACCTCGATAACAAAGCTATACTTTTCTTCGAGTTTCTCCAGTCCCTTGACCAGATACTGCCCTACCCTGCGGGCATTGGCGGGGATATCATTTTCGATTACGTATTTCAGTGTGGCGTAAGCGGTGGCGCTGGTAACCGGATTTCCGCCGAAGGTAGCGTTATGGTTGCCTATGAGGTCGGGGAGTCCTTCTTTAGCCAGTAAGGCACCGATGGGTATGCCGCCGCCCAGTCCCTTAGCCAAGGTCATGATATCCGGTTCGACGCCGTATAACTGATAACCGAAAAGCGTGCCGAGCCGACCTATCCCCGTCTGAATCTCGTCCAGTATGAGCAGTATATTTTTCTCATCGCACCAGGCTCTTACCTTTTTCAGGTAATCGTCGTCGGCAACGTTAACTCCTCCTTCAGCCTGCAGCGGCTCAAGCATAACGGCGCAGGTTTTATCGGTAGTAGCCGCTTTAATCGCCTCGATATTATTATTCTCCACGTTAATGAAGCCCACAGGCAACGGCTCGAACGCCTTATGCATCTTTTCCTGTCCACTCGCCGCCGTCAGCGCCAGAGAGCGACCGTGAAAAGAGCTATAGGTTGTAATAACCTCATAAGCACCATTCATTTTCAGACTGCCGTAACGCCGGGCGAGCTTGATGGCGCCCTCATTGGCTTCGAGTCCGCTGTTGCAGATGAAGACCCTGTCCATGCAGCTATTTTTAACCAGCAGCTCGGCGAGTTTCAGCATGGGGATATTATAGTACCACAGCGAGACCTGTATCAGGGTGCGCGCCTGCTCGGTCATAGCATCGACGACCACCGGATGGCAGTGCCCGAGGCAATCGACCGCCAGTCCGCCGACACAGTCCAGGTATTCTTTTCCCTTATCATCCCAGACCCTCACTCCTTCTCCGCGAACGAGTGTCACCGGGTGTCGTACCATCGTTTGTATATAGTATTTTTTATCCAGTTCCGGCCAGTCAGTCATTTTTTCTCCTCACTGTGGATGTATCGTTTAGTAAACCCCATCCCCTGTATCCCCTTCCCCTTGTTAAGGGGAAGGGGAAGATTGTTTATAAAGAGGGGCTACGCCCCTCTTTTACTTCCTTAGTATTAGTGTCCCCGCGCCCTTTCCTTTAACCCAATTTAATAAAGCATGAGGCTCTCTGCCATCGATAATACAGGTTTTTGAGTTGGTTGATAAAGCCTTCAGGCAGGCGTTAATCTTCGGAATCATCCCGCCCGAAGCCACTCCCGAGTCCACCAACGCCCTAGCTTCATCACCCGTCAATTTCGGCAACAACTTGCCCGAGCTATCGCTGACACCGGCTACATCCGTAAGAAAGACAAGACTTTCGGCACCCACTGCGGCGGCTATTTCACCAGCAACAACGTCGGCATTGTAGTTCAATGTCGGCGGGTCTTCGGCTTTTCTTTCAGCAGAGTTCAGTCCAATCGGGGCGATTACCGGGATAAAGCCCGAATCCAGCAACGCTTCTAAAAGAGAGGTGTTTACCCCGACCACGGCACCGACGTATCCCTTTTCTTTCTCCCGGATTTCTCCTTCTATTATGCCGCCGTCTACACCGCTGATACCAACAGCTCTACCGCCCAGACCGTTTATCGCCGCTGTTATATCCTTATTTACCAGCCCTGCAAGCACTGCAGTAGCCACTTCAAGCGTGGGTTTATCCGTTACCCGTTCACCGCGGATAAAACTACTGGGTACGCCCTGCTTCTCCAGCCATTCAGTTATCAGCTTGCCGCCGCCATGTACCACCACCACGAACTTACCCTGCTTTTGCAGTTCGACTATATCTTCGATAGCGGTATCATGGCTGCCGAGCGTCGCTCCGCCAATTTTTACTACGATTACTTTATTCAATACGGTAACCCGCTATTAGTTCGATTTTCTTCCGGTAATACCTTTTGTGGCTTCCGTAATCACCTTCGCTTCTTCCTTGGGGCGTAACCCACGGGTCGCTTTACCAGCCCGCCACATTTCGGAATCGGACATTACTTTCAGTTCCTTGCCCAGCAACTCCCTGTAGTCCGGCCTATTCACGGCTTCTATCACACGACGCGTCTCATCGCCTTTAGCAACTCTCTCGTAGAGTTCTTTGAAGAGAGGCATTACCGCTTCCTTGAATTTCGGCTTCCAGTCGAGAGCCCCTCTCTGGGCGGTAGCGGAACAATTAACGTACATCCAGTCCATCCCGTTCTCGCTTATCAGCTTTATCAGGCTTTCGGTCAGCTCCTCCACCGTCTCGTTAAAAGCCTCGCTCGGGCTATGACCGTGTTCCCGAAGAGTATCATACTGAGCTTCCATTATCCCTGCCAGCGCCCCCAGCAGCACACCGCGCTCTCCGACAAGGTCGCTATAGACCTCTTTTTCAAAAGTGGTGGGGAAAAGGTAACCGGAGCCGATACCGATACCCAGGGCAATACACCTGTCCCTCGCCCTGCCGGTGGCGTCCTGATGGACAGCAAAGCTGGAGTTAATCCCTTCACCGGAAAGGAAATTTCGACGTAGTGACGTCCCAGAGCCCTTGGGAGCAACCATGATGACATCGATATTATCCGAGGGGATGACTCCCGTCTGGTCCTTATACACAATCGAGAACCCGTGTGAGAAATACAGGGCGTCCCCGGGCTTTAAATTCTTCTCAATGGACGGCCAGACCGCTTTATGGGCTCCGTCGGCAATCAGGAACTCAATGACCGTCCCGCGTTGAACGGCTTCTTCTATTTCAAACAGAGTTTTTCCAGGCTCCCAGCCATCGGCTACGGCACGGTCCCAGTCCTCCGGGAAAGCCTTCGACTGCCCGATAATAACCCTGAAACCGTTATCCTTCAGGTTCAACGCCTGTCCGGGTCCCTGTACGCCATACCCGATAATGGCGATAGTTTCATCTTTCAGAACCTCGCGGGCTTTCTCCATGGGGAATTCATCCCTCATGACAACCTCTTCCTTAGTCCCACCAAAATCAATAAGTGCCATGATACATCTCCTCCTTTACCTCATTGTGAAGTATATTCTAAACCAACGGCACCGATACCGTCATGTCATATACTGGCTGTTGATGACCACATAATCCTGGGATAGGTCGCATCCCCAGGCGGTAGCGGAACCGTTTCCCATATTAAGGTTTATGCTTATCGGCACTTCATCCTGCTCCAGCGCCCTCACCACGCTTGCTTCGTTAAACGGTAACGGTCTGCCACTTTCCAGAATGGCAACGTTTCCTATCGAAAGGTCGATTTTCGATAGCTCAACGTCCACTCCGCTCTGTCCCAGCGCCATAATAACCCTTCCCCAGTTAGGGTCACCACCGTATACGGCGGTCTTTACAAGGGTCGAACTTACTACCGCTCTGGCGGCTATTCTTGCTTTTGTAACGCCCCTGGCGCCGTTAACGGTAGCTTCAATAAGCCTGGTAGCCCCTTCTCCGTCTCTGGCAAGGGCTTTAGCCAGGTATATACATATCCGGTTAAGAGCCTGCTGGAATCTGCGAGCTTCCCGGCTGCCCTTCTTAATGGGTTCACCCCCTGCCAGTCCGTTAGCCATAATCAGCACCGTATCGCTCGGGCTGGTATCTCCATCGATGGAAATCATGTTAAAGGAAACATCAACCGCTTTGCGTAATGCCACTCTTAGATACTCCAGCTCTACGGTAGTATCGGTGGTTAAAAAGCAGAACATCGTCGCCAGGTCCGGATGAATCATCCCCGACCCCTTGGCTATGCCGCCGATTGTGAACTCCCTGCTCCCTGTCTTCACAGCCACCGATGCTTCCTTCGGCACGGTATCCGTGGTCATTATCGCTCTCGCCAGTTCGTGACCACCGTCGCCGGAGAGAATAATACGACCGATACCTTCCCTTATCAGCTCCATCGGCAGCAACTGACCGGTTACGCCGGTACTTGCCACCAGGATATTGTTCGGCGATATCCCGATACTCTCTGCTGCCAGGCTCGCCATCTCGGCGGCATCGGATATTCCCTGCTCTCCGGTATAGGCATTGGCACAGCCGCTGTTTACCACCAGTGCCTGCGCTTTGCCATTCTTCAGTCTATCCTGGCACAGGGTTATCGCCGCTGCTTTAATCCTGCTGCTGGTGAACGTTCCTGCGGTTACACAGGGTACTTCCGAAGAAAGAATGCCTATATCCAGTTTTCCTTCTTCCTGTTTAATGCCTGCATAGGCAGCTCCGGCACTGAATCCTTCCGGAGATGTAACCGTTCCACCCGCAATGAAATCCTTCATTGAATTTTCCACAGTAGTAAAACTATAGCACACCGCTTATAGCTAGGCAATTTTTAAAATACTCTTATATAGTTCTATATTGTTGATTCTTATTTACCTCACCCCTTACCCTTCAGGGTGAACCCTCAGGATGAACCCCTCTCCAACCAGAACCTTTGATATTAGTGATAGTCTTTCTGGTTGGAGAGGGGGATGAAAGGGGGTGAGTACAAATATCAACCGAAACAGAACGATATATTTAAACCACGCTTTAGACCCTTTTCCCGAGTTCGTGATATAATTTCCTCGATATGAAGGTCTCGGAACTCGGCGAATTCGGGCTTATCGACCTCCTCGCCGGAATGGTCGATGAATACAGCGACAAAGAAGCGGCGGCAAAGAAGCAGCTTATCCTCGGCATCGGCGATGATGCCGCCGCCTGGCATGGCGACGCCTCAATTCAGCTTGCCACCACCGATACTCTGGTACAGGACGTACATTTCAGGCTGGATTTAACCTCGTGGGAAGACCTCGGCTGGAGGGCGATGGCAGCCAACCTCAGCGATATCGCCGCCATGGGCGGCTTGCCCCGCTACGCGCTGGTTTCACTATCTCTGCCCGGCTCTACCGAGGTAGATAACGTTGCCGGTCTGTACAGGGGTATGATTGAACCGGGACGGCAGTCGGGGACGGCAATAGTCGGCGGTGATATAAGCAGCGCTCCTTTACTGGTGATAAACATAACCGTCCTCGGCAGCACTGGCAGTGAGGACATGAATATACTTACCCGCTCGGCGGCAAGACCCGGCGATAAAATAGCCGTTACCGGCTACCTGGGAGCCTCCGCCGCCGGCCTTGAAATTCTCAGAGAAAACCTTACCCTCGATTCAACATCAGCCGACAGCCTGAAAAAAGCTTTCCTGAGACCTTCTCCCCGCATAGCCGAGGGACGGATACTGGTAGAAAAGGGGGTGAAAGCCGCCATAGACACCAGCGATGGACTGCTCGCTGACCTGCGCCATATATGCGAGCGAAGCAAGGTCGGCGCCCGTGTAGAAGCCGAACTCGTACCCGTCCATCCGGCGGTCAGGGCTAACTTCGCCGGGAGGGCGACCGGGCTGGCTTTAACGGGAGGAGAAGACTACGAGCTACTATTTACCGCTACGGACGAAATCATTAGCAAAGTAAAAGAATCGATGTCCTGTCCGGTAACCGTCGTCGGAGAGATTACGGTCGATAATGCGGGTAAGGTAACCATTGTCGATAAAAAAGGATATCCAGTCGAACTGAACGGAGAGGGTTGGGAGCACTTTTAGCAGGGAAGATATGTTATGAGCAGCCTCGAACTGGTCAGCCACAGTCCGGAACAGACACAAAAACTCGGTCAAATTATCGGTGAATCAGCCCTGCCCGGTGACGTATGCCTCCTGGAGGGAGAGCTGGGCGCTGGAAAGACCTGTCTGACTCAGGGCATTGCCTGGGGACTGGGTATCCAGGAATACGCCTTGAGCCCTTCCTTCGTCATAATGAGAGAACTATACGGAAGGCTGCCTCTGTACCATATAGACCTCTACCGCCTTGACAACATAGAAGAGAGCATGGAGCTCGGACTGGACGACTACCTGTATGGGAAAGGCGTTTGTGTAGTAGAATGGGCTGAGAAAGCGCTAAGCATTCTCCCCGAAAAACACCTTTTTATAAGAATCAAATACCTTTCCGATACCGACCGCAGTTTCAGCATCGAACCTAACGGCGAGCGTTACGTGGAACTGGTAAAACAACTATCAAAACAAACCCGGGAATATTAGATATTATGCAACTGGCTATAGATACTTCAACAGATATCGCCAGCCTGGCGCTGGTCCAGGACAGACAGGTCATGGCAGAGCTGACCTGGCGCTGCGGGCAGAATCATACCGTCCAGCTCCTGCCCAATCTGAACTACCTGCTGGAACAGAACTCTTTAAGCCTGGAATCAGCCGACTGTATCATCGTCGCCAGGGGACCGGGAAGCTATAACGGACTGCGGGTGGGAATCAGCACTGCCAGGAGTCTTGCTTTCAGCCTGGATATCCCCATAATCGGCATCAGCACCCTCGAAGTCGAAGCCTACCAGCACGCATTGACGGGGCTGCCTGTCTGCCCGATATTCAACGCCGGCAGAGAAGAAATAGCCACGGCTCTTTACCGAATTGAAAACGGGAAGTGGAGCCAGCTTACCGAAGAGCATCTCACCACCCTCGATACCCTGTGCTCCCGGATAAATACAAAGACCGTATTCTGCGGTGAATACGTGTATTCCATAGCCGACGAGATAACAGGCAGGCTTAAAGAAAACGCCGTAATCGTGTCACCGGCAGCCGGACTGCGACGGGCAGGCTTCCTTGCCGAACTTGGTCTCAGGCGAATCGACGCCGGTGATTTTGACGACCCGGCAACACTGCAGCCTCAGTATTTCAGAGGACCCTCGATAACCAGACCCAAACCGGGTAAGAAATAATACGCGGGATTGTGTAATATGGAAAGGCGTTAATTTGAAAAAGGAGTCAGATATGGAAAGGTCTCTAGTTCTTATTAAGCCCGATGCGATGGAGAGAAAAGCAGCCGGTAATATCATAGGGCGTTTTGAAATCCGGGGGCTCAAGCTTGTAGCTATAAAAATGCTTCACATGGATAAAGCTCTGGCGGAGAAGCACTATGCCATACACAAAGATAAACCCTTCTTCAAAGACCTTCTGGAATATATTACCTCCACACCCATAATAGCCGCCGTGTTCGAGGCGGAGGGAGCCGTGGAGAAAATCAGGGAAATAATGGGAGTAACCGACCCCGCCAAGGCGGGACCGGGAACTATCAGGAAAGACTTCGGACTGGATATCCAGCAAAACGCCGTACACGGGTCCGATTCAATAGAGTCCGCCGAAAAGGAAATAAAGCTGTTCTTCAACGAAAATGAGATTTTTAATTACTGAATCCTCAGTACCGGGATAGCTTCACTCCACAACTCGTCCAGCTGGTAAAACTCTCTCTCGTTGGTGGCAAAAACATGAACGATGACGTCACCGAAATCAATCAGGAGCCAGCCCGAATCCAGCGTGCCTTCATGGTGATGAGGCAGAACGCCTTCTTTCTTTAGAGCGTGTACGATTTCTTCATAGACGGTCTTTATCTGCCGGTCACTCTCACCGCTGCATATAACGAAATAATCGGCAAAGCTACATACCTTGCTTGTATCCAGCAGAACGATATTGGTTGCCTGTTTTTCACTGGCAGCTTCTACAGCTTTATGCGCTATCTCTAACGCTTCCAGAAGATTTACCTCCCGAATTGATAATTACCGTGTACAATCGTAATTATAGCACACCCGGGGCAATATCTTCCGTCAGCACCCTGGACTTTCTAGCCCTCCTCAGAATCCTCCTGGTCTTGTGTCTTGATGCCGCCTGGAAAGCCGCCGGACTGCACAAATCCTGATGACCCTCCTTGAGGAGGTATTCTGACTGAAGCGGGTGTTATCTTTCCACTCTTCAGTTCCTTTATCTGGAACAATAACATTCCCACAGTCAGAAGAACGGACAAAACGTCGGATGCCGGAACTGAATACCAGATACCATTCAGTCCCCAGAATCTCGGCAGTATGAATATCATCGGCAGCAGAAATAATACCTGCCTCGATGTGGAAACCAGGAAAGTCTGAACCACTTTCCCTAGTGCCTGGAACACCACCTGTCCCACCATCTGAAATCCGATTAGATATGCCGTGAAGAACATTATTTTTCCTGCATTAGCGCTTGATTCTATCAGGTCAGCATCCTGCGTAAAAATATGCATAATCGGTTCGGCAAACATCTGAATGATGATAAACGATAGTATGGCAAATCCAGTTGCTACGGTTATAGCCAGTTTAATAGACGCCAGTGCTCTTTCGGGGCGGTTTGCCCCGTAGGCATACCCGAGTATAGGCTGCAGTCCCTGACCTATACTCATTATCGGTATGAAAAAGAGAGTCATGGATCGTTGAACCATACCGAAGGAAGCAACCGCCATATCACCTCCGTAAGAGGTGAGCATCTTGTTCACAACGATAGCAACAAAGCTGCCGCCAGCCGTCATGACGAATGAACCGAAGCCTATTGCCATTATCTCTCTCGTCACTTTGGCGTCAGGAATAAAGTTTTTTAGGCGGATTTTCAGCGTGCTGTTCCCGAACAGGTAATAGCGGAAGACCAGTATAGTCGTAACCATCTCCGCAATTACGGTGGCAATCGCCGCTCCTTGAATTCCCATCCTCAGGCCGAGGACGAATACCGCATCAAGCACTATATTCAGAGCAAACGATGCCACCATGCACATCATGGCAACCCGGGCATTCCCCTCAGCCCTTATAAGCTGGCTCAACCCCATGCCGCCAATCCTGAAGACCATGCCTATAATAATGATATCGAAATAGCTTTTTGCATAAGGGAGGATTGTCTCCGACGCGCCGACGAGCTTAAGCCAGAAACCGGAATTGGAGAGACCTACTACGGTTAATATAAGTCCTATGACAAATGAATAGAATATGGCATTACCGAGTGTCCGCTCCGACTTTTTAATATCACCTGCCCCGAGAGTCCTGGAAATAAGCGATGAAGCGCCCATTCCTATCATCATTCCCATACCCATTCCCAGTATCTGGAGAGGGAAAACGATGGCAAGTCCGGCAATGCCAAGAGGACCGACTATCTGGCCGATGAAAATCGTATCTACCACGTTATAGAGTGCCATAACCGCCGCAGCTATCGCGGCAGGGTACGACATTTTCCACAGTACTTTCGCTACTTTCTCATTCGCCAGCATTCCCTGTCTTGTATCAAGCATTAATTTCTTTACCTTTCTTCACAACTGCATAAATCTAAAAAATCACCTTTAGAAAGTTCCTACTCCAGCTTGGAAAATATCTCTCGCAGCTTTCTTAACGAAACCGATAAGTCCTTCAATTCTTCATCGGTGAGACACTCAAGAGTTTCTCTGGTGGCATTTTTTACCTGGTTATCACATTCTTTTATAATATCCAGGCCTTTTTGTTTTAGTTTGATATTGAGCATTCTCCTGTCTTCCACGTCCGTCTCTCTTTCAACGATACCAAGCTCTACCAGCCTGTCTATAAGGTGGGTCATCTGAGGTCTGGCTATCATAAGTCTTTCTCCGATTTCAGCAACGTGCAGCGTTCCAGCTTCCTCGAGCAGCTTCATAATTTCAAAATGGGGTGGTGCAATGTCTTCTTTAAAACTGGTTATTACCGTTTTAATAAGCTTTTTACGGATGCTCCTGCCAATAAGAGGTAGAGTAGAAAACAAATCTTCGGCAACACTGTCCAGAATCTTTTTATCCATTCTTTCCCCCTTCGGCGGTATCACTTAATAATATAAATTATTACTTTTTATAATTATTTACTTTATTAACTATAATATTCCTGTTATTATATTGCCGTCAAGTGTCTTTTTTACTATTCCGTTGTGGGTAAATAAAGCACTCACCCCCCGCCTGCCGTCCGCCTTAGGCGGACCGCCTACCATAGTCCACCTTAGGTGGACGGCGGGCAGGCGTACGGCGGGCAGGCCTATATCCCCCTCTCACACAGTTCACTATTTTTCTATGCGATAATATTCCTGTGTGAAAGGGGGAAAAATTGGTGAGAGGGGGCGAAGCCCCCTCTCGTTTTTAACTCCCCTCTTTAGTAATAGTAACTCCTCTTTTCTATACGATTTTTCTGGCTGGAGAAGAATTCATCCTGAAAGTTTCATCCTGAAAGGTTCACCCTGAAGGGCAAGGGGTGAGGAAAAAACAACAACGACACGTAAGCACAACCACTTGAATGAAACAAGAATTGTGTGTACATTAGAGGTGTTCGGGTATTTAGTAACGGGTTTCAGGAGATTGTAACTGGTGGAAAGGCTTCTTTTCGGGACCGGCGGTACCCCTCATAGTACGGAACAGGGCTCGACCGTTAATGGAATAAGACGCATTGCAGAGCTGGGACTGGGCTGCATGGAAATGGAGTTCGTCCATGGAGTTAATATGAGCGAGGAGATTGCCCGACAGGTAACCGAGGTTGCATCCGAGGAGGGTGTGAAGTTGTCCGCCCATGCTCCCTACTATATTAATCTCAATGCCCGCGAAATGAAGAAAATAAGAGCCAGCCAGAGCAGGATATATCAGACAGCCAGGATTGCCTCTATATGCGGAGCGCAAAGCGTTGTTGTCCATGCCGCATTTCATATGGGCGACCCACCGGAGAAAACGTACGCCACGACAAAACAGTACCTTGAAGAAACGGTGAAACGGCTTGAAGAAGAAAATATCCGGATAAAAATCAGGCCCGAGGTGATGGGAAAAGGTACCCAGTTCGGAACGGTAGAAGAAGTGGTAAGGCTGTGTCAGAAACTTGACGGGCTGGCTCCCTGTATCGACTTCGCCCACCTGCATGCTGTGACCGGTGTAAATAACTCCTATGACGAGTTCGTATCTATTTTAAAGCAGGTCGAAGACAGCCTGGGCAGGGATTCTCTCGATGACATGCATATTCATTGCTCGGGTATAAAATACGGCCCAAAGGGGGAACAGAAGCACCTGAACCTCCAGGAGTCCGATTTCCAGTACGCAGACCTTATGCAAGCACTGAAGGACTACGACGTTAAAGGTTTGTTGATTTGCGAAAGTCCCAACCTGGAAAAGGACGCATTACTCATGCAGGAGACCTATAACAACCTCTAAGAAGCCTGCCGGATTATTTGTTCTATTCTTTTTTAGTTGAATGCAGTACTCACCCCCTTAATCCCCCTCTCACACAGCTCCCTTATTTATTAAACAATGATTTTTCCGTGTGAAAGGGGGAGAGATTTTTAAGAGGGGGCTTCGCCCCCTCTTACTTTTACCCCCTCTCCAGCCAAGAGTACTACTCATTACTACACAATGATTTCCCGATAGAATCGGGAGAGAAGGGTTCATCCTGAAAGGTCGGGGGTGAAGTTAATATCATGGCAATATAAAAAACTGTTTTATTTGTTCTATTCTTTTTTGGTTGGTAGCCTCTTTATAATACTCCCGTTATGAAGCGAATGATTATCGGGGCTGTTATCGCACTCGGTGACTTGTTTGCATATATTCAGACCGTGATAGATTTCAAATATTTTATGCAAAATGGAGTTTATCCAACTCCGAATATTCCGCGTGACTTTGCTACCGAAGCTATAATTGAATACATTGTGTTCTGTATTAGTGCTGTTTTTGCCATTTACGGATATTTTGCTCATAAGTATAAGTAATAAAATCGGAATGATACCTATTATCATATAGATAATCCAGGTTTTTAACTTATCAAAATTATGCGTAATCGCTATATATGCGAACACAACATCAATTAGCCATAAATAACAAACCAAACGTATTAACACTTTTTCTCCCTTAAAACCTTTTCCAACCAGAACCGAACAGAACCGAATTATTTCACATTTCCCTATATAATGCCATATCTGATATAATAAGGAAGGTTCCTTATGGAACCGGTTTTTTGGGGTGAAAGATGGGATTCAACTGGAAACGCAGCGGTTTGCTGTACATAGTTATTCTGGTAGGCGCGATAGCCGTGGCTACTCTACTCCTGTCCACGCCTAAAAAGCCGGAAGAGCTGACCGTAAGCGAAGTTATAGCCATGTCGCAGACTAATAAAATACGCAGCATCCTCGAAGAAGGGGCATGGCTTACCATTACCACAATAGACGGCACCGAGTACAAATCAAACATAGGAGTCCTCGATTACAAAGACCTGTCCGAACTCGGACTCAGCACCGATGTAGAATACGAGATTAAATCCGGCGGAATCGACTGGGGGAACTGGCTCATCGGCCTGTTGCCTTTCGTATTATTCGGTGGATTCATCTTCTATATCTTTTTCCGCGCCAGAGGAGCCAATAACCAGGCACTCAGTTTCGGACGCAGCCGCGCCCGATTACTTCCGATGGATAAACCTGCGGTAACCTTCGACGACGTCGCCGGTATAGACGAAGCCAAGCAGGAACTCTATGAAGTGGTGGAATTCCTGAAGGCTCGTGAAAAATTCCAGAGTCTCGGCGCCCGTATACCGAAGGGCGTTCTGCTGGTCGGACCTCCCGGAACAGGAAAAACCCTGCTGGCTCGTGCCGTTGCCGGAGAAGCCGGAGTGCCTTTCTTCTCCATCAGCGGCAGTGAATTCGTTGAGATGTTCGTCGGGGTAGGCGCTTCCAGAGTCCGCGACCTGTTCGACCAGGCGAAACGCCATACTCCGTGTATCGTCTTCGTTGACGAGATTGATGCCGTAGGGCGCCAGCGCGGCGCCGGCCTGGGCGGCAGCCACGATGAACGGGAACAGACTCTCAACCAGATTCTGACAGAAATGGACGGATTCGATACCAATACCAGCGTTATCGTTCTTGCCGCCACCAACCGTCCCGATATACTCGACCCCGCCCTGCTCCGCCCGGGTAGATTCGACCGCCGGGTAGTACTCGACCGTCCCGATATCAATGGTAGAGTAGCCATCCTTAAAGTCCATTCAAAAGATAAGCCGATATCTGAAGATACCGATTTAGAGGTAATAGCCAAACAGACGGCCGGTTTCAGCGGAGCCGATCTTGAGAACCTGATTAATGAAGCGGCTATTCTGGCTGCCCGGCAAGAGAAGAAAGCTATAGGTATGGAAGACCTGGAAGAGTCCATTGACAAGGTGATTGCCGGCCCTGAGAGGAAAAGCCGCAGGATAAGCCCTAAAGAGAAGGAAATTACAGCATATCACGAGGCGGGACACGCCCTCGTTGCTAAGATGCTTCCCAACGCCGACCCGGTAAGGAAAATAACCATCATACCGCGGGGTATGGCCGGAGGTTACACACGTTTCCTTGAAGAAGACCGCACCATGTACACCCGCTCCCAACTCAAGGATACTCTGGCAACACTGCTAGCCGGTCATGCCGCCGAGGACGTAATCTTTAATGAGAGGACATCGGGGCCCCACGCCGATATCAAGCAGGCTACGGTATGGGCACGCCGGATGGTAATCGACCTGGGTATGAGCGATAAACTCGGACCAAGGACTTTCGGTGATAAGCAGGAACTGGTCTTTCTCGGCCGGGAAATATCCGAACAGAGAGACTACAGCGAGAGATTCGCCCTTGAGATAGACAAGGAAGTCAACCTGCTGATAAAAGGTGGGTACGACACGGCGAAAAAGATACTCACCGATAACAAGGATAAACTCGTAAAAATCGCCGAGACCCTGATTATCGAAGAGACACTCGAAGGCGACGACCTCGATGACCTGCTTAATGAACTGGCAGGAGGGCCTCCGCGGAAAAAGAAGCCGAAAGCTGTTGCGGCAACCGAAGATACTACCGAGAAAGCTAAGCCCAAACGTAAAACTACAAAAGCCCCGATTATCCCGGAGCCTCTGCCGAAACAGGCTCCCGCTATGCCCGACTAGAGTCGGTTATCCCGGCTCCGTTATTTCAGCGTGGATTAAACGATTCAAAGTTATCCGGAAACTACCAGCATGATAAAAATCACCGATAGACCTATATCCCCGGAAGCCGTGATAAACTCGGTCAGGACCGATAGCAGCGGTTGCGTTCTTGCTTATACCGGCCTGATTCGCGAGTCATCATACGGCAAGCAGGTAGCTTCCGTGGAATATAAAGACCCGGACGGAACGGCTGAAGAAAGCTTACGCAGGATTGCCGATGAACTCAACCGGAAATGGGAACTGAACGGCGTAGCAATTCACCACAGAATCGGCAAACTCAAGGTAGGAGATATAAACCTGGTTATCGCCATATCTTCGGCACACCGCCAGGAAGCATTCGCCGCCTGCCAGCACGCAGTAGACCTGTTCAAAGAAACATTACCGACCCATAAAACGGAAACTTATACGGACGGAGGTACCCGGACCGGGAACGAGTAGTTATTTGTTACGCCGGGCAATATAACCGGCAAGCTCGATTAATGAAAGGCGGCTCCTGTTATCCGGCAACTGTTTGAGGTTACGTCCGGCCCTTTCGCAGTACCATATGGCAACCTGATAGCATTCCTGAACAATCGACGAGTTATTAACTATTTCTATCGCCAGCTTTATCTCGTCATGGTTATCTCTGTTTTCACACAATCTCTTTACCGGATTATCCTGCGGGTATTTTTCCAGGATTAATATCGATGGCAGGGTTAGCGTACCCTGAGACAAATCCGAACCTACGGGTTTACCAAGTTCTTCTTCGGTTGCCGTAAAATCAAGAACATCATCAACTATCTGAAAAGCTACTCCCAGGTTATAACCGTATTCAATCAGTATCTTGATTACATCTTCCGGAGCATCACTCAGCACCGCTCCCGATTCCGTAGACAAAACGAATAAAGCGGCGGTCTTTTGAGCAATTCTCTCGAAATACTGGTCACGTTGCTGCTCGAGATTAAAGGAATTATATGCCTGGTTTATCTCTCCGCTCGAGATTGTTTTAAGGGTTTTAGCGAAATTTTTGATTACCCGAATGTTCTCCGTGGTTGCTGTCATCGCTCCAGCCTCGGCAAACAGGTAATCACCGAGTAATACAGCCTCGTCCTCACCCCACAAACTGTTTATAGTCGACTTCCCGCGTCGGACCATAGAGTTATCGATAGCATCGTCGTGAATAAGAGTGGCCGTGTGCATAACCTCTACTGCCGTTGCCATCGCCAGCAGATTGTCCAGATTATAGTTACAGAATTTGCCTGAAAGCAGGGTGAGTGCCGGGCGTATCATCTTCCCGGTGCCCTTCAGACTGTAGTCCAGTAACTCCGACAGGTGGATGTGGTCAGTCTTGCTGACCACTCTCAATCTTTCTTCCACCTTTAAAAGGTCTTCCTGGACAGGTTCGTAAATCTCGTTTAGCTCCAAGGTTGCCCCTTAATAATCATCCCTGCGACTTATGCGGCGTTTATCGCCGTTCCTAACTGCTTTGCCCCAGCCGGCTTGCTTCTTCTTCGGCAAGTCCGGGGTCCAGCTTTACGAATAAAGGTCTGGGTTCGAGCAGTTTCTGCCCCGCCGAAATGGTCCGGAGCTTCCAGCCATCGGATTCAACATTGCCTTCAAACCCCAGATACTCATGCAGCTTCTGAGAGCTGAAAGGTAAAAACGGGTATAGTACCGTTCTAAGACAGGAGAGTACGCTAATAGCAACAAACAGGGTACCAGCGGCTGACTGCCTGTCCTCTTTGATTATTTTCCATGGCGATTTTTCATCCAGATAACGGTTGGTTTCATGAGCCAGCGACATAGCCGTTCGTATCGCTTCCCTGAAATGACAGAGAGAAAGTAGCTCGCCTACCCTGGTAAGAGTATCTTCAGCTAGCTTTAACAGGGACTGACTGCCAGCGTCAGGTTCTCCAGCCTCCGGTACACAACCCTCGAAATTACGGTAGGTTAAGGTAAGTACCCGATTCACCAGATTTCCATAGGTAGCCACCAGTTCATCGTTATTACGGCGGATAAACTCCCGCCAGGAAAAATCGGTATCGCTTGTCTCCGGCATATTTATGGATAAAAGGTAGCGCAGCGGGTCGGGGTCATAACGCTCTAAATAGTCGGGCAGCCACACCGCCCAGTTGCGACTGGTGGAAATTTTCCTGCCCTCAATACTCAGAAATTCATTTGACGGCACGTCGTAAGGGAGAATAAGGCCGCCGTAGCCCATCAGCATCGCCGGCCACATAATGGTATGAAAAACGATGTTGTCCTTGCCGATAAAGTAATAGCTTTTCGTATCGTCATCCAGCCAGAAATCGCGCCATTTATCCGGCTTTCCCTGGATTTTTGCCCACTCTTTGGTTGCTGAAAGGTAGCCGATAACGGCCTCGAACCATACGTAAATACGTTTGTTTTCATAACCTTCAACCGGTATGGGCACTCCCCAGTCGATATCCCTGGTAATAGCCCTGTCTATCAGTCCTTCCTTCAGGAAGCTCCTGGTAAAGTTCAATACATTCAAACGCCAGTGTTCCTGCTTATTCACCCACTCGATCAACCTGTCCCTGAACAGCGGTAATCTAAAGTAAAACTGCTCCGAGTCCCTGTATTCCGGCTCAGTACCGCAAATGCGACACCGTGCTCCGATAAGCTCGGGAGCATCCAGCGGTTTTCCGCAGTCTTCACACTGGTCTCCGCGGGCGTTGGGAGAATTACAGTGCGGGCAGGTGCCTTCTATATATCGGTCGGGCAGGAAGCGTTGGCATTTAGTGCAGTATGCCTGTGAGACTGCCCGTTTCTCCAGGTACTCCTGCTCCAGAAGCTTCAGGAAAATATCCTGGGCAACCTCTGCGTGGTTCCCGGTACCCGTTGTGGTAAAAAGGTCGAAAGTGATTCCCAGCGCCTGCCAGCAGTCAAGAAATTCCTGCTGATAATACGCGGCAATCTCTCCCGGAGACTTCCCTTCCTGCTCAGCTTTTATCGTAGTAGGAGTACCGTGCTGGTCAGAGCCAGATACCATCACCACCTCATTTCCTTTAATGCGGTGATAACGGGCGAATATATCCGCCGGAAGATACGCTCCGGCAATACCTCCCACATGGAGAGAGCCGTTAGCGTAAGGCCAGGCTACACCGATAAAAATCCTTTCGCTCATCTATACTTCTTTTACCTTATCATATACGGATTTTTTGAGGCTAATATTCAGACTGCTCGAAGAAGGTCAGTATCCTCTCGTCTTTTTCTTCTTTATAATGCGCGTAACCTTTCTTCAAGGCGCATTCCACACAATAGTATTCAGCCTTTCCGCCCTCTTCTACCTCGACGCCTTTTTCTTCATCGACTGCTAAATACCGCTCGGAATGCGGAACTGCCTGCCCGCATTCTTTGCACTGAATATCGCCCAAAGATATGCTTCCTCGACGCATCTTCTACATCCTCCTGTTACTATTATAACCCATATCAGGTCTGCCTGAGCCAGGCACGATATAGCTCTTTCCTAGACAATCCCGTCTCTGCAGCGGTTTTAGCCACCGCTTCTCTGGCAGTGAACCCGGAAGCTCGCATATCGAGTAGCTGCTTTTCTATTTCTTCCGTCAGTTCCGGTTCGTCTGCTCCTGTTCTACCCCCGATAACCAGGGTAAACTCACCTTTCGGTTCGGTGAAGTGGTCGATAGCCGTACTCACCGTACCCCTGAAAACTTCTTCATGAACCTTTGTCAGCTCCCGGCAAACGGCTATTCTTCTATCGCCAAGTATCGATAAAACATCCTTTAGCGTGGCTGCCAGCCTGTGCGGCGCTTCGAGTACTATCAACGTACCGGGATTATTCTCGACAGATTTTAGCACTTTTTGCCTGCCGCCTGCTTTGCGGGGCAGGAAACCCAGGTAGGTAAATCTATCGGTCGCCAGCCCGGAAACGCTGAGCGCGGTAACGATGGCAGATGCCCCCGGAACAGGGACAACCTGAATCCCTCTCTCTCCGGCCGCCACAACCAGCTCATAACCGGGGTCTGACAGACCCGGTGTTCCCGCCTCCGATACAAGAGCTACGTCTCCCTCGGTGATGCTCTGGAGTATAAAATCCAGCTTGGTCATTTTATTATGCTCGTAATAACTCGTCATCGGCGTCCTGATATCATAGGCATTCAGTAGCTTTTTAGTTTTACGGGTATCCTCGGCTGCGATGAGCTTAACCTCACGCAGTACCCTGAGAGCACGCAATGAAATATCCTCCAGATTGCCGATAGGAGTAGCTACAATATAGAGAACGGGCATTACCTTACTTCTTCCCTTGACCTGCCGCCAAATAGATAAGCCGGTTAACGAGATAAACTCAGGATATTATAGTCTACCCTATATCACCTGTCTACTCTTATGACGGTTCTACTTAATCTTATTTAGTAAAAAAACAATGTGATTCCCGCCCGCCACGGCGGGCGGGAATCTATCTCATCGATGCAATAGACCCCTGCTTCCGCAGGGGTGACAACAACCAAGATTGAGCAATAAGCTTATGACCCGTCATCAGATTCCTTTCAATAAACAACCAATATAAAAACGCATATTTCTTGATTTTAGCAGCCGGTTTTGGTATATTCTCAATAAAAGGGGTGAAAATATGGCCACTCCCAAGCGTAAGGAGTTCCGACGTTCCTACGGATTCGACGAAGTCGCAATTGTCCCCGGTGACGTTACCATCAATCCCGAACAAACAAATATCGATCTCAAGATTGGAGACCACACTTTCGAAATTCCCGTTCTTACCGCCTCTATGGACGCCGTCGTAGACGTCAAATTCGCCGCCCTTATGAGCAAAATGGGCGGACTCGGTATACTCCATCTTGAAGGAATACAGACGCGGTACGATAATCCGGCAGAGGTGCTGGCTGAAATCGCCCAGGCACCTGCTAAAGAGGCTACCAAACTCCTGCAAAAAATCTATTCCCAGCCGATAAAGGAAAATCTAATCGGCCAGCGGATAGAAGAAATCAAGAAACTGGGAGGGATAGCTTCCGTCGCAGCGGTACCCGCCAACACGAAAAGGTTCGCCCCCCTCGCAGTCGAAGCCGGGGTCGATATACTGTCTGTTATGTCCACGGTTACCTCGGCCCGGCATGTATCCAAAAGCGTACGGGGGCTCATCTTCGAGGAGCTGGTAGATTCCGTGCCGGTTCCGGTGATAGTCGGCAATTGCGTCAGTTACAGCGCCTGTCTGGAATTGATGAGAACCGGAATATCCGCTGTACTTGTGGGAGTCGGTCCCGGTGCGGAATGTACCACCAGAGAGGTCCTCGGCATCGGCGTTCCTCAGATAACGGCGATTATCGACTGCGCTGCCGCCAGAGACCAGTACCAGAAGGAATCAGGACGGTATGTACCTGTAGTCGCCGATGGCGGGATACGCAAGGGTGGTGACCTCTGCAAAGCAATCGTCGCCGGTGCCGATGCCGTGATGATAGGCGCTATCTTCGCCCAGGCTAAAGAATCTCCGGGACACGGTTATAACTGGGGAATGGCTGCTCCTCACGCCGCGCTTCCCAGGGGCACCAGGATAAAGGTCGGCACCACCGGCACCCTGGAGCAGATTCTATTTGGTCCGTCTTCGGTTACGGACGGCAGCCACAACCTGATAGGAGCCCTCCGTAACGCAATGGGCGTCTGCGGAGCTTTTAATATCCGCGAGATGCATAAAGTGGAGATGGTTATCGCTCCAGTCATTACCACCGAAGGCAAGTCCTGGCAGCTGGCACAGTCCTAGTCCCTTCATGGACCAGCAAGGGGGAAATCAGTGGACGACCAGCTCGATAGAATACGCAGGGCATACGACCTTACCGTGGAGCAATACAGAAACGGTATCGACCCTCTCACCAACATACCTGATGAAATCCGGAATTCAGACTTTTTTATATCCTTAGCATCGGAAAGAGAACCACTCAATAGTTCCTCCGCGGATATCAGGGAATACCTCGCCCCCGAACCGGGAATGCGGTTTCTTGACGCAGGCTGCTGCGCAAACCTGGCGAACTACCGCCTGGACGAATGGTCTTCCACCTATTACGGTATCGACATCAGCCCGGCTCTGGTTGAAGCAATGAAAGAGTTTGCCGAACAACAGGAAATACAAATAGGCGGTCTGGAGGTCGCAGAAATTGCTAAACTACCTTTCGATACCGACTTCTTTGATATCGCCGCGGTAATTGGGGTATTAGAGTACTACGACCTCGATTACACCGGTAAATCATTATCGGAACTGAGCCGGGTATTGAAACCGGATTCAAAACTGGTACTGGATATACCGAATGAGGAGCATCCTCACTTCACCGACATGCTGAAGCTGGAGGAATACCTGGAAAGGCCTGATATTCGCAAACAGCGTAATGAATTTGAAGAACTATTATCGTCGATATTCAAGATTGAACGTACCGATGACTCAAGGGTTATGATTAAATACTTTGTACGTTCGGTAAAGTAAAACCACCTCCACACCCACATCGGCATTTCTCTCAAGCGTATTGACGTCTGCCGCCTGCCGGAATAGAATGAGCCACCCTATACAATAGACAGGAATAAACGTACGCAGGAGCTGGATATATATGAGCCCGGAAACCAAACGAGTGGTAATTGCGGCAGGTAGACGTTTAGTCTTTTCAGTACTAGTTCTTCTCGGTGTCTGGCTGGTATTGATTGCACTCAGGGCAGCAATACCAACGAGTGTGATTGAAGCACTGACCGCAAGAACCGGTATGTCCGTAGACACCTTGAGGGAGATGCTCTTCTATGGGGACTGGTCGACTTCACTCATGACCGGCGAACCGGTATATGAAAAAATCGGCGGAGCTTTCGGTATTACCGCACGGCTTGTGGGATTGGGGGGACTGCTAAGTCTGGCTGTCGCCGCTGTGCTGCTTTTTCTCGGTATTATTATCAGTCGGGCGACGGTACGCCCCGGATGGCTGGCACGTGTAAGGCAGGTGCTACGACTGGTTGTAGTTAGCGGCGGAGTAGGTACCCCCGTCTTTCTCGTCGGTATGTCATTTTTATTTTTTGTCATAATACAACTGGACTGGAAATTGCCGGAACAGTTCGGGGCATTGGCTACATGGTCGGTGATAATTGCATCGCTGCTGCCGGTATGGCTTCTCGTCCAGACGGGTCATGGTGAAATAACAAACTGGGCGACGAAGCCGTCCGCTTCTTCTAAAACACTGGCACTGCACCTGGGTGTCAGACTAGTAATAAGATTGTTAAGACTGATTGGAGTCTTCCTCATTGTCACCGTTTTCGTGGAACAGACAATGTGCCAATCCGGACTGGGAAGACTCGCATTTTCCGCCATCGTTCAGTGGGATTTTCCGGTTTCTTTTGCAATCATGTGGGTTTTCGCCATCATTGTGGTACTGGTTAAGCTGACTGCCGATTTAATCGAGATTGCCTATAATCACTTCACCAAGCAGACAGCATCACAAGAGCCAGTTGAAGAACAGACAGTGCCTCGTTTTACCGTACCTAGAGGCTGGCTGACTTTCAGCTTTGTACTCGTTGTTATATCAATACTGGTAGCGGTGGTGGGCCCGCTCCTTGCTCCTTATGGATATAATGAAATCATCCTGGATGACAGATTGGCTTCTGCATCGGCACGACACTTACTGGGAGCGGACAACCTGGGACGGGACGTGCTAAGTCGTCTACTCTATGGTGTTAGAACAGATGTATTCGCCGGTCTTACCTGTGCCGGAATCCTGGCTGTTCTGGCTACCGGCTGGGCAACGTTGGCAGCATACTTGCGAAAAGCAAACACCTGGCTGGGTGACACACTGGAGGACCTGGTGATGCTACCCGTAGAAATTATTCGTGCCTTCCCCTGGATAGTAATGTTGATGCTCCTTATCAGTATGATAATGAGAGACTACAGCTACTTGAATTTATTATTGATATGCAGTCTAGTACTGCTCCCTCGCGCGGTAGGGATGATACAAGAGGCTTACAGGTCGCCACCGGAAGGAAAAGGCTGGCTTTACGGTGTACTCTGGGCTGTTCCGGTAATGCTCATCTTCACCGTGGCCGGAGCCATCTTCTATATTTCCAGTCTCACCTTCCTGGGTTTTGGCATTCCTCCACCCACACCGGAACTCGGCGGCATGATTACCGGAACAGGAAGACAATACTTGCTTGAGGCTCCCTGGATGTTATACTGGCCCTCTCTCTTCGTGCTTTTACTTATCTCAACATGGGTTATGACGGGAGATGCTTTGCTGGAGAGATTAGGCTTCCGCACCAAAGCGGTATGGGCAAAGGCGCTGGAGTAAAATTAATCCTTCGCAGCACGCTGTAACCCGGCAATCGTACGCTATTGATTCTCTTTCGGATGCAGAACAGGTTCTACCTTCTCACGTTGCCGGGTCGAGGCGAACTCGGCTTTATCAATTTCCTTTCGTATTTTACTTACACTACCCTTAATTTTTGTATCCACCACTACGGCGTTTACTCCCGCTCCCCACAAAGCTTCGAGTTCACTCCGCGTCACCTTCGCCGGTACGCAGGCAAGCAAAGGTTTGTTCAAGATGCCGGCAAAGCGCTGAAACAGCATAAGGTCCTGCCAGGTCAGAGAATCTCCTTTCCCCGTCTTATCTGAAACGAGCACGGCATCCACCGGCAGTTCGTTCACCGCCCCCAACAAACCGTCGCTTATCGAGGGTTCTATCTCCAGGATTTTACCTGCTCCGGGCTCCTCGACTATCTCAAGTGGCATATCGGCCGCGAAGACTACGAAATCACAGCCTGCCTCTGTCAGTTGCTTTATCTCTTTCCTACCACCCTTCAGCCAGCCTCCCCAGGGGATATCCTCAGGCATTTTTTTCAGGGACTCGCTGTCAATACCCTGTTCGGGAACACTAACCAGAGCAGCATCGGCGCCGGCTATATCCCCTACATTTTCTGGAGACAGGCTGGTAACAAGCTGTATTTTCCTACCCGGTCGGGCTGATTGCTCTCTCCTGAAACCCAGAGATGAAGGCTCATCATGAGTAAGCCGTTTCAATTTCTCGATAAATTCATTCATCTTCACAATACCCCATAGTAAAATTTATGTCCCTGCCAGAGATTTAACGGCAGCCTGTACTCCTATCCCCGGCTCAACTTTATAACCCTCAACTGCCAGCAGCTTCTCAAGACCGGAAAGGACCAGCATTACATTCCCGGCGGTAGAGGAATACCCCATCAGCCCGATACGCCAGACCTTTCCTTTCAGGTCTCCCAGCCCGCCGCCGATTTCGATATTGTATTCATTGAGAAGACCTTTTCTTACCCGGGCGTCATCCACGCCTTCAGGAATGCGAACCGTGGTCAGCACGCTGAGGCGGTGGCCTTCCTGGGCGTGCAGCTCCAGACCCATCGCCTCCAGTCCCGCTTTCAGGGCATCACCGTTTTTCTTATGACGCCGGATACGTTCCTCGAGGCCTTCCTCGGCTACCAGCAACAGCGCCTGATACAGGGAATAAACCATGGATATCGGCGCAGTGTGATGGTAGAACCTGTCATTTGACCAGTACGTGGAGAGGAGTGACAGGTCGAGATACCAGCTCGGCACCTTTGTACTGCGGTTGCTTACTACATCCAGGGCTTTTTTATTTACCGTGAACGGAGAAAGACCGGGCGGACAACTGATACACTTCTGGGTACCGCTGTAACAAATATCTATGCCCCAGTCATCCACCGCCAGTTCATGCCCCGCCAGCGAAGTAACGGCGTCAGCCAGAAAAAGCGCGTCATATTGCTTTGCCAGCCGGGATATTTCTTCCAGCGGCTGTAAAACGCCGGTAGAGGTCTCGGCATGGACAAGAGCGAGTAATTTGACCTTCTTTTCACCCTTAAGGGCGGTTTCGATAGCTTCGGGCTCGATAATACGTCCCCATTCCGCTGATACCTGTACCACCCTGGCGCCGCTCCTTACGGCGTTTTCAACCATCCGCTCGCTGAAAAAGCCATTGACACCAATAACGGCGACATCGCCGGGTTCCAGGAAATTACAGAAACCCGCCTCCATACCTGCCGAGCCGGTTCCTGAAATGGGAAATGTCAGATGGTTTTCCGTGCGGAATACGGAGCGCAGCAGTTTTACCGTGCTGTCCATGACGGTAATAAAATACGGGTCCAGATGTCCTACCATCGGCGCCAGCATCGCCGCCTGGACACGAGGATGAATGTTGCTCGGACCGGGACCCATAAGAATCCTGTCGGGCGGGTTCAGCTCAGCATAAGTTATATCTGACAATGATATGTACCTCCTCTTCAGATAAGTAAGGACTATTTGAGTATTATAAACGTTTTTATAGTTTAAGTTAAGGGCGCTTGCCGATAAAAAGGCGGTTCATTCATGCCTGACGCAGGCTTCTCAGAATTTCACGGAAACCGGGTCTCTTGCCGTACATCAGCAGGTATGTCCTGAAAATCTTGGTACCTATAAGGAACATAACGACGATTGAAAGAACCTGGAAAAACATGCTCAATACTATTTGCCATACCGGCATTTCACCCACCGCCAGCCGTATTATCGACGCAATAGGGGTAGTTAACGGGAAGAGAGTGAGTAATATTGAAACTACATGGTCCGAGTTCTCCACCAGGAAATATATCAGCATAAGAGGGGCTACCGCCGGCATAATGATGAAGAGCGAAAGCTGCTGCCCTTCCCGGTAAGTAGGAACTATAGCGCCGATAACGGAAAAAAGAACTCCGAACAGCAGGTAACCTAGAACGAAATAGACTAGGCCGAAGGCAATTAACCTCGGCGGTATTTCAAGAGTGCTGAACAGCCCGCCTACCGTGGTGGAAGTCAGACCGGACAGAAAAAAAGCCGAGACGAACCAGAAAACAATCTGAAGCAGCCCCGCGGCGCCCAGTCCGATAATTTTACCCATAATCAACTGCTTTGCCGAGACAGAGGAAAGGAGTATTTCCATCACACGGTTTTCCTTCTCATCACCAAGGCCTTCAATCAGCGTGAAAGAACCCGAAAGAACGGCTACCCAGAAAAGGATGGTAAATATGTACGGCACCAGAAATACGCCGATAACTCCTCCCTGCTCGGCGGATACCTGTCCGGTTTCATCCAGCCTTGTACTGTTAAACCAGGCAGGTGACTTGGTTCTCTCGAGCATTTCGTCACCGACCTGGTCTTTAAAAAGGTTATTTAGCAGGAAGTTCCTCACTGCGTACCGGACTTCTCCGGATACCTCGATTTCACGCTTCAGTGTGAAACGGTCGATTTGCCCGGTGGAAATATAGTCCGGCGGGATAATAAAATACTCGTCAATATCACCCGCCAGCAGTGCCGTGGTAGCCGCATCGGCGGACTGATACTGTATAAATTCAACTTCCCCGGTCTGGCTGGCATCGTCGAATCTTCCAACATTATCCACATATCCGATGGTTACCGCCTCGGCTTCAGTGTCATCCTCACCTATGCCCTGAACAAACTGATACACCCCGAGAGCAGCGAGAGCGAGCAGAGGGAACAGAAGCGATATGATGATATATCCCTTCGTCTTCACCAGATGCGTGAATTCGTGCCGCGTTACTCTGAACGTTTTATTCATTATTCGTTTTCCACCAGTTGTATGAAGATGTCATTCAGGCTCGGAGTGGAAATTTCAAACCGGTTTATTTTTACTTTCTGCTCCATCAATTGTTCCAGTATTTTTTGGGGAGACGCTTCTCCACCGAAAAACAGCTCCGTATGGTCTCTGTAATCCTGTTTTCTGGTTACTCCCTCCAGGTCAGGCAGTTCATCTTCATAATCCAGAATTATCGAATTATTCCGGTAACTGGACTTAATTTCAGGCAGGCTGCCATAAAGAACGGAACGTCCTTCGTTTATCATAAATACGCGGTCGCACAGCTCTTCCACTTCATTCATTCTGTGTGTGCTCAGAATAATGGCTTTACCCCGGTTCTTCTGTTCAAGTATCACCTCTTTTATAAGCTCCGTGTTTACCGGGTCCAGCCCGGCGAAAGGCTCGTCCAGAATGATGAGTCCGGGGTCGTGTATGATGGTAACCAGAAACTGAATCAACTGTCCCATACCCCGGCTGAGTTCCTCGATTTTTTTCTTCTCATGCTCCAGCATATCAAACCTGTCGAGGAGTTCTTCAGCCCTGGTTCTTGCCGTGTGGGAGTCGATATCTTTCAACGAAGCGAGGTAGATGATTGAGTCTATTATGGTGAGTTTCCGATAAAGTCCCCTCTCCTCCGGGAGATAACCGATTCCGTTCTTGGTACTATCGTTCAGTTGTTCTCCGAGAACGAATATCTCGCCCGAATCGGGCTTGATAATATCCATTATCATTCTTATGGTGGTCGTCTTACCGGCACCGTTGGGACCGATAAGTCCGAATATCTCGCCTTTTCTCACGTCAAATGAGACACTGTCAACCACACGGGTGCTGTTGTAGGACTTGCTTACGTCTGAAACTACAACTGCCTGGGTATCTTCGGGCTTTTTCATATCGGTTTTCATTATAGCATTGTTTGCACAGTCGCAGACAAAAAAAATACGCGTAGATTCAGGATAAACGGAGATAAAAATGGAGCCAGCGAAGAGAGTCGAACTCTTGACCGGCGGTTTACGAAACCGCTGCTCTACCACTGAGCTACGCTGGCTTCGAGAATAAAGTATATCATAAAACCCTATGCCTGAGAAAAATGTCCCGGGTGTCTCCTGGATTTTAATACAATCTTTACACCGTTTTTATGCGTATGTTAATCCGGCTCAGTTAGACTGGTTTTCAGAACGACAGGAGAACAATACGATAGAACACAAGGAGCTAACTATGATTAAGACGGTTATAAGGTGTACCAATGATATGGTCATGGTATTCGATGAAAAGGGAGAGCAAATACCCGAGTATCAGGGAGAGTATAAAGAAGTCAGGGAGAATATCCTTGATGACGCTTCGCCCGATACGGTATTCAGCTATTACCTCGATACCAGCCCCGGAATAAGAGACATTTCCAGAAACGACTGGTAGCCGGCAGGAAACTCGGGCAACCATAACACTTTTATTACCTACATCAGTTATGTGTCATATTTATTGACTATTATCCATCCGTTTGCTTTATATAATATGCCTTCTGGCATATTTTTTGCTTTTATGGTACAATTGTCATTACTATCTTTCCCTGAAGTAAGCCCGGAGATATAAACCCAGAATGGCAATTGTTGAAAAAGCGGTATTATCAGCAGAGCCAACAGGAAACGAGGCGGAAGACAAAGCAGAGACAATCAAGTACCTTTCCCGAGGCATGTTTATTGCCATGGTGCTGGGCTGGGTTGCCGCCGTTATCACCCTGCAAGCTATCGGCAATCAGCTCTCCAACAAGGGCGATGTGATGCTTACAATACACGCAGGTATCGGCATCGCAGCTCTCTTAAGCCTGGCGTCCTATCTCCTCTACAGACTTGGTAAAATCAAATTCGCCGGTTACTTCCTGGTTATCACAATTCTGGTACATGTCTCCCTTATCATCACTTTTCAGGGGAGTGTTATCAGCCCGATAGCTATCTACTATCTTTTCCCGATTCTTGTAGCGCCGATGGTAATCAATATCAAAGCCGGATTTTTTGCCGCTACCATGGCGGTAATACTTTACCTCACTCTGGCGGGACTGGAAAATGCCGGTCTTCTCCCCCGGATACTGGCTACACCTTCCGATGAAGCCATAAGCCTGTCCCAGAGCCTGGGTACGCAGACGGCGTTATTTTTTATAGCCGCTTTTTTAAGCTGGTACGCTGCCAGCCGCCTGAACAGAGCACTCCTGAACACCCGCCGCTACGCGTCCGAATTACAGGTTACCAACGACAAGCTCAAGGCCAGCGAGGAAGAACTCATGGTTTCCAACGATGAACTGGAGGACAGAGTAAGTAAAAGAACGTCCGAACTGGAGTTAATCAACGAGGAGCTGGAAAAAGAACGGAAAAAGGTAGAGGCCGGAAAGGAAAGGCTGGAGGATATCATAGATAACATGCCCGACGGAGTGGCGATTATCGATGCCAGCGGTAAAATTATCGAGGCGAACAAGACCATTGCCGAAATGTACGGTTATGATACCCCGGATGAAATGACAGGTAAGACGTTCTCCGACTACGTAGCCGGGGAAGATATACCCTGCGTAGCAGGCTCATTTACAGATTCGATAGCCGGTAAGACGAAGAGTATCAGGAATATCGATAGCTACAGTACCAAAAGCGACGGCACGCGGTTTCCAATAGCTGTAAATATAACCAATCTCTGGGATGAAGATGACGAGTTTATCTTCGATATCGCACTCATCCGTGATATAACCGAGCGTAAACAGATGGAGCAGGAGCTGATTGGAAAAACACGTGAAGTCGAACGGGCAAACCGGATGAAGTCCGAATTCCTGGCAAATATGTCACACGAATTACGCAATCCTCTCAATGTGATTATCGGTTTTTCCGAACTGCTTGCAGACGAGGTACCGGGAAAGATTAACGAGGAGCAGAGACAGTGCCTTGAGGATGTCTTGAGCAGCGGCCAACACCTGCTGAACCTGATAAACGGGGTTCTCGACATATCAAGAATAGAATCGGGCAAAGTGGAGCTCAAAGCTGAGAATGTCGATATCACCGAGGTAATATCATCGCTGACGAGGACCGTGATACCGATACTGAAAGGGAGAAAACAAAGCCTTGAGACGGAAATACAGGACGTAATACCCCTGGTCTATACCGATGAAGGGAAAATATCGCAGGTGCTTCTTAACCTGCTGGACAATGCATCCAAGTTCACACCCGACGGCAAAGTGCTGAAGATAAAGGCGAAGGCAGAGGACGACCGGTGCGTGGTAAGTGTGATTGACAGCGGTATCGGCATCAGGAAAGAGGACCAGGAAAGTATATTCGAACCCTTCTCGCGTCTGGAGAGTACACTTTCTCGTGAGAGAGGAGGCACCGGTCTGGGGCTGACGCTGGTGAAACAGATTATAGAAAGGTGCGGCGGACGAATCTGGTTAGATAGTGAATACGGCAAAGGCAGCAGTTTTACTTTTACTCTTCCCCTTGCGAGTGTCAGTACGCTAAGCAAAAAGAAAGTAAAAAGCAGATAATGAAAGAAAAAATACTGGTTGTGGAAGACAATCCTCTTAATTTGAAGCTGGTTGAAATGGTGCTCAGACATAATAATTACGACCTTCTCAAAGCAACGAGCGGAGAAGCAGCGCTGGAAATCGCCGAAAGAGAAAAGCCCGACCTTATCCTTATGGATATTCATCTCCCCGGCATGAGCGGACTCGAAGCCACCGGCAAACTGAGGCAGATGCCGTTGTTCCAGAGCACGCCTATTATCGGTATAACCGCCTATGCCATGAAGGGAGACATGGAGAAAGTAATCGAAGCCGGTTGCGACGCCTATATTTCCAAACCCATCAACACCCGCAAATTACCCGAAACGATTGAAGAAATGCTATCCCGTAGACGGAAGGGAAATCCACAGCTAACGGAAGGCTAACCGTGACAAGGAAAATTCTGACAATCGATGATGACCCGGGATTTCTCAATCTGGTCGACCACGTATTGAGTATCCAGGGATTCGAGGTATTCAAGGCACCAAGCGGACAGGAAGGCTTGAAACTCCTTTACGCCGAGAAGCCGGATATTGTACTCCTGGATGTTTGCATGCCCAAAATGGACGGCTGGCAGGTCTGCCAGCGTATCAGGGACATTGCCGATATACCGATTATCATGCTTACGGGCAAACAAAAGGCGGAGGAAGACATAGTACGCGGACTCGACTACGGAGCTGACGAATACCTTTTTAAGCCGGTAGGAAACCGGGAGCTTGTAGCCAGGGTGAAGGCAGTTCTGCGGCGTAATGAGCTGCCTTCTCCGACAGAGCTAAAACGTGAGGTTACTTACGCCGATGCATTCCTTACCGTGGATATTGCCGAGAGGAAGGTCACGGTAAACGGTGAACGGGTGAAACTGACTCCACGGGAGTTCCGTATGCTTTCCTACCTGGTGGAGAATGCAGACCATATTCTTACCCACAAGGAACTGCTGGAAAAGGTCTGGGGATGGGAATATACCGATGACCTGGACTACGTTCGCATATACATCTCACACCTTCGCCAGAAGGTAGAGCCGAACCCTCCATTACCCACGTACATCATAACCGAACCAGGAGTCGGTTACTATTTCCAGAAGTCCGTGTGATGCCACAGTTTGTGCCCGTCATCGAAATCAGTTCTACAGACAGCGCCAATCTACCATATTGTTGACCCTGAAATCGGGCCTATGCTAACATAAAAACACGCCCAATAGTTGATTGCCGCAGAATTTTATTTAGAGTCATACCTATTTCGCAACCATCCGGTGTCTTACTATTGGTAATACCGGTCAGGGAAGGACTATATGCTGGTCGAAGAAGAGCTGGCAGAGTTTTTACCCGATAAAGATACGCTTCTTACTATCGGGGTTTTCGATGGCGTTCACCTGGGGCACAAATACCTCATTTCACAATTGAAGGAGAAAGCCAGACAGCAAAACCTGCAAAGCGGCGTGGTAACTTTCCGCCAGCACCCGCTTGAGGTGATATCACCCGGTACCGGGTTACCGTACCTGACCAGCATTGCCGAAAAAGTCAGTCTTCTTAAACATGAAGGGGTAGAAGTCGTCGTCACCCTTTCTTTTACCCCTGAATTAGCAGAACTAACCGCCGAGCAATTCACCGGCCTGTTACAAAAACACCTCAGGATGAGAGGGCTGATTATCGGTCCGGATTTCTCTCTGGGCAAAAACAGGGAAGGAAACGCCGATACTCTCAGCAAACTCGGCAAGAAAATGGGATTCAACGTGACGGTAGTAAGTCCCGTTGAACTGGGCGGCGAGGTAGTAAGCAGCACCGCGGTCAGGGACGTACTTGCCGATGGAAACATCAAACGGGTAACCACGCTCTTGGGTCGGCCTTTCAGGCTTCAGGGCATTGTTACCGCCGGGGACGGACGGGGCAAAGAACTGGGATACCCGACGGCAAACCTTGAGATAGACTCTCCCCAGAGCCTCCTTCCGGAGGGAGTTTACGCCACCCGGACATATATAGACGACAAAGCATACAAATCGGTTACCAATGTCGGCAAACGCCCTACTTTCGGCAGTAATGGACGGACCGTAGAGACTTATATCCTCGATTACCAGGACAACCTGTATGGCTGCGAGATAAAAATCGATATCTTAGAGATGCTTCGC
The DNA here is from genome assembly GCA_964499775.1 of uncultured Dehalococcoidales bacterium. Taxonomy (GTDB): domain Bacteria; phylum Chloroflexota; class Dehalococcoidia; order Dehalococcoidales; family UBA2162; genus MGML01. The sequence goes on from CAZCMK010000014.1 coordinate 31,952, forward strand.
GGTGAAAAACGGTTCGATTCCGCCGAAGAATTGAAGAAACAGATAGCCGAGGACGTAGAACGGGTGAAAGCTATACCTTAATACACGGCAGGCGATTAATTTTATAACCCACTATCTCTGACCAGCGAGCCTATATGGATATCATCCTATTAAAGTAAAAATTCTATTCGGTTTTGGTTATTTTGTCATTGCGAGTCCGCGTGAGGCGGACGAAGCAATCTCTATAAATCTTCGAGATTGCCACGTCGTTCGCCTGAGGCGTTCGCCAAAGGCGAACTCGCAATGACGGTGTAATCAACCAAATGCAAACAGAACCAACACAAACAGCACTTTGCTTATTTTTGTAATTCGGATATACTGTATATCTGTAAGCGATAAAGGAGACAAATGGAAGAATTACGCATACCAGGGCCGACTCCGTGCCCCGATGAAGTCCTTCAGGCGATGACCAAGCAGATGATAAACCATCGCGGTGAGGAATTCGGAAAGATACTGACGCAGGTAACGGAAGACCTGAAAAAACTTTTCCAGACCAAAAACGACCTCTTCCTGCTTACCGGTTCGGGAACAGGCGGTATGGAGTCCGCTATAGTAAACTCACTCTCACCGGGTGACAGGATACTATCCGTTTCCAACGGGGCTTTCGGCGACCGTTTTGCCAACATCGCACGGCGTTTCGGAGCCGATGTAGTCTCCCTGACCTTCGAATGGGGCAAAGCCGACGACACGGATGAGGTACGCAAGGTCCTGCAGTCCGAAACAGAAATCAAAGCGGTGCTGGTCACTCATAACGAGACCTCTACCGGCATTACCAACGACCTGGCATCCATAAGCTCTGTGGTTAAGGAGTTCGATAAACTCCTGATAGTGGATGCAATCAGCAGCATCGGTTCGATTAACCTGCCGGTAGATGAGTGGCACTGCGATATAGTCGTTACCGGCTCTCAAAAGGGATGGATGGCACCGCCGGGCCTGGCAATGGTAAGCGTCAGCCAGGAAGCCTGGAAAGCCCATGCCAGCGCCACCATGCCCCGTTTTTACTGGGACTTCTCCGAGGCAAAGAGCTATCTGGACAAAGCACAGACGCCGTGGACGCCGGCTGTCTCCACGGTATTCGCTCTCTCCGTATCACTGAAAATGATGCTCAAGGAAGGTCTTAACAACACCGTTAGCCGCCATGCCCGGGTTGGTAAGGCGGCTCGAGACGGGGTAAAGTCTCTGGGACTGACTCTATTCGCCGACGAGAAGTATGCTTCCAATACGGTTTCCGCTGTAAGCGCATCAAACAACCTGGATACAAAGAAATTACTCCGAATTCTCAGAGAAGAATACGAGCTTGTACTTGGCGGAGGACAGCAAAAACTGGACGGAAAAATATTCCGTATCGGCCATCTCGGGTGGGTAACCGAGGATGATGTAAATAAAGTAATATCCATACTGAAAACGGCTCTGCCAAAGGCAGGCTTTACGACCGGATAATAAGCTCCACGGAAAAAACACTTAAGATGCAGGAAGATAACACAACTAAAGAAAAACCCAGAAAGGTACTTATCGCTGAGTCCATCTCAGACGAAGGTACAAATATTCTCCGCGACCACGCAGAGGTAGACATCAGACTGGACCTGAAGCCGGAAGAACTGCTCTCGATTATCGGCGACTACGATGCCCTGGTGGTGCGCAGTCAGACGCAGGTAACATCCCAGGTAATAGACGCCGGTAAAAAACTGCAGGTAATCGCCCGCGCCGGTGTAGGCGTGGATAATATCGATATAGATGAAGCCACACGCAGAGGTATAGTGGTAGTCAACGCTCCTACCAGTAATACTACCGCAGCCGCCGAGCATACCATCGCCCTTATGCTCGCCCTGGCACGGCACATTCCCCAGGCATTCTCCGTTCTTAAGTCCGGAGTATGGGAACGTAGCAACTTTGTAGGCACCGAGGTCAGAAACAAGATTCTGGGTATTATCGGTCTGGGGAACGTCGGCTCAGAGGTAGCAAGACGTGCCCGTGGCCTCGATATGAAGGTTATTGCTTATGACCCCTTTATCTCACTCGATTATGCTCGCAATCTCAATGTTGTACTTGTGTCCCTGGAACAGATATTGAGGGAGTCCGATTTTATAACGCTACATATCCCGCTAACCAAAACTACAGACGGGATTATAGGTGCTAAAGAACTCGGTATGGTCAAGCCGACAGTCCGTATTATTAATGCCGCACGCGGTGGACTGATAGACGAAGCGGCGCTGGTTGAAGCTGTCAGAGAAAACAAGATAGCCGGGGCTGCGCTCGACGTTTTCAGAAACGAACCGTTGACCGGAAATCTGTTCTCCGAAGAGGACAATATAATCGTTACTCCCCATCTGGGAGCCTCCACCACGGAAGCTCAAACCATGGTTGCCGAGGATATAGCCAACCAGATTATAGCCATATTCAAAGGGCAGACAGCCAGATACGCAGTTAATGCCCCGTTTATCTCGGTCGAAAATATATCCGTTCTATCACCGTTTATCAAGGCAGCAACCACGGCAGGCAAGCTGGTTGCACAACTCGTTGAAGGGCAGATGAGTTCTATCCAGATTAGATACGAGGGTGAAATATCCAATTACGACACTAATGTTTTAAAAGCAGCCGTCCTCGGAGGTCTGCTTGAAGAAATAAGCGAGGAACGGGTCAATCTGGTCAATGCCAATCTAATAGCCGCCCGGCGAGGCCTGACGGTAGTAGAGCAGAAAGATGCCATCTGCGAGAACTATGCCAGCCTTGTAACTACGGAGGTCACCACAAGCAAGGATACCGTAACGGTATCAACAACGGTGATAAGGGGTGAGACGCATATCACGCGGGTAAATAGTTACTGGTTGGATGTTTACCCCGCCGAAGGATATTTTCTTTTCTGCGACCACCTCGACCGTCCGGGCCTTCTGGGCTCTGTTGGTATGGTAACCGGAGACGCTAATATCGATATCAGTGCCATGCACGTCGGCCGCCTCAAACCCCGTGGAGAAGCCCTGATGATTCTTACTCTTGACGAACCTGTGCCCGAAGAGGTACAGAGGAAAATGTTGTCTGTACCCGACGTCTACTCGGTAAAGTTCGTCAAACTATAGCCTTCCCACATACGTTCTTGTTCGGTTAACTCAAGTACTCACCCCCCGCCTGCCGAAGTCTCCCGCCTACCAAAGTCCACCTTAGGTGGACGGCGGGCAGGCCTTAATCCCCCTCTCACTCAATACCATGATTTAGTATAGAATAACTATTTTGAG
>CAZCMK010000015.1:0-33566 GCA_964499775.1 uncultured Dehalococcoidales bacterium
CTTCAACCTTGCCCTCCAGCGTATCCGGAGAGATACGGGCGGAATAGCCGCCGAAGCCAGCCAGGTCTGACCGTATGTATTTTTCTATCCCCTTATCTTCGGACATCGAATACTACCTTCTACATTCCCAATTGAGTGCTATCACTGCACATTTTAGCACTGATTTATGTCAAAGGACAATCTAGCTTGTTGCGAAATGGACTAATCAGGCTCGTTAGAAATCAAACCAAGCCTAGAATAGATTCTTTGGGGAAACCCATATAGGATTCGCTTAGATCTCCTTCCCTTTGAATATCTTCAAATATTTCCTTTCGGCAACACAGCACATAAGTCTCTTTTTCTTCTAACACAACCCTCTCGACCACTTTATTAGGATAGGCAATCACTTGTATTATTTGTCCTCTAGTTAAATTTTCCATCTTAACATCCCCTTTCAGGCTCAATTTACTTAATTTTACCTGTTGCCACAAGTAGAAACAAATTTTGTCCTTGCTGCTTATACCCTATTTCATAAGGTATTTGCCATTACACTATTGACAAGTGGCGTAGGAAATGTTAAAGTAAGTTGTCTTGAATATATTATAAGAATATATAGGAGTGGCAAATGGTTAACAGTAATGGCAATAGCCAAAACATAAGCGAAATTAGCATGCCTTCTCCCCCTTATTTCCCCTTCGTTACCTTCTATAACACTCTCATTCCTTGGCTTGAGACTGAGGAAATCCCATTAAGATTCGATAGGTCATTCTGGAGTAGGAAATTTTCAGGTTCTACTGGACCACTGCTACTAGCCGGAATGCGTTTTCTCGGATTACTGGATGGTGAAACCCCCCAGCCAGAATTATACAATCTAGTTAAAGCTAAAGGGGAACAAAGAAAAGCCTGCCTTGCCGGAATAGTAAAAGAGTCTTATAAGACTGTTGATTTTGATACTCTTTCACGGGCGACACCAAATATGCTTAACGAAGCAATTTCTGAATACGGATTGACTGGTAGTTCTTTACGGAAAGCTATTGCCTTTTTTATCAATGCATGTAAAGTCGCTGATATTCCAATATCGAATCCGCTTCGTAATAAAGCTAGGATTAGACAAACAAAAGCTTCTGGTGCAACGAAGAAAAGCACTGTTAGAAAAGGTAATAAAAAAACAAAAGATAATCCTCCGCCACCAAAAGGCGATAGAAAGGATGGTGACCAATTACAGAGACAGATTTACGAAGTAGAGTTAGAAAGCAAAGGGAGAGTAACTTTAACATTAGATGTAAATTTATTTGACCTCTCCATAAGCGACAGGGATTTTGTAATAAACCTTGTGGATTCAGTAAAGCAATATTCCAGTGTAGAATCTGAGAGAAAAGGTGAGGAAATTAATCCTGATGATGTTCCTTTTTAAAGATTAAGGCACGGGTTGTAGCCCGTGCCTTAGTTCTTACTTGCCCCTGTAACTCAGCTGGACAGAGTTCTGGATTCGTACCCAGCGGTCGGGAGTTCGAATCTCCCCAGGGGCGTACTTACCATAAGTTTACAGCTTATTTATTATTAATGTCAATATCAACGCTTTATAAAGTAAGCGGGTATTTCTATTCCTGTTTCTCCAGCCGTTTCTCCACTGCCCTGGAGTGGCCTTCGAGTCCCTCGGCATCGGCAAGAGTCCGGGCTGCCCTGCCCGGTCCGTCAATATCGAATCTGTCCGTGTCTATCACGCTGGTCAGTTTCATGAAATCGTTTACATTGAGCGGTGAGCCGAACCGCGCCGTCCCGCCGGTAGGCAACACGTGGCTCGGACCGGCAGCGTAGTCGCCCAGCACCACGGTGCCCTTCTTACCCATAATAACGCAGCCGGCGGCGGTAATCCCGTCCAGATAAGAACCCGCCCTGTCCACCATCAGAAGCAGGTGCTCCGGCGCGTACATGTTAGCCAGCTCGATAGCCTCGCCGATACTCGCCACCAGGCCTATCAGTCCGCGGTCTTCCAAGTTTTGAGCGATGTCTTCCCGGTTGCTCATGCTCTTTAGCTGTTCTTCTACCTCGCTCCAGACACTGTCCGCCGTCCTGCGGGAATTGGTTATCAGTATAGCCGAACCCGACGTATGCTCCGCCTGGGCAAGAAGGTCGGAAGCGCAGTAAGCCTGGTCGGCTTTATCGTCGGCGATAATCAGCACCTCGGAAGGCCCGAACAGACCGTCGATACCCACCGTCCCGTAAAGCAGTTTCTTTGCCAGAAACACAAAAATATTCCCGGGCCCGCAGACCTTGTCCACCGCGGGAACAGTCTCCGTACCGAAAGCCAGGGCGGCAACAGCCTGAGCGCCGCCCACGGAAAATACGCGGTCGACCCCGGCAATATCGGCGGCGACCAGCGTCACCGGATGGATTCTCCCGTCTTTACGGGGAGGCGTAACTATGATTATTTCCTTCGCACCGGCTACTTTAGCCGGGACAGCCGTCATCAGGAGAGACGAAGGCAGCGGAGAAGCGAAACCGGGAGTATGGATACCGACCCTGTTTAGAGGTCGTACCAGCCATCCAAGCCCTTCTCTGACGCTCTCTTTCATCAATTTATCTTTCTGTGCGGTGTGGTAGGACTCAATCCTCTCTTTAGCCAGCTTCAAGGCTGATATAAGCTCTGAGTCCACCTCGCTATAGGCGGCGGTTAGCTGTTCTCTACTTACTTCCAGCGAGGTCAGCTTTACACCGTCGAACTTCAGGGTATACTCAAAGAGAGCTGCGTCCCCGCGGCGTCGGACTTCGCCGATAATTTCCCTTACCGCTTCCTCGTGGTCATCGGTCTCCAGCACGGCAGCCGAAGGGCCCTGTCGCGATATTATTCTTTTTAAGGGCTCGATTCCTTCGATGATTTTCATTTGTTTACCTTCTCAAGAATCCTCTATACCTTTTCTGAGTTTTGCCATAATAGACCTTATTCTATCACCCTTTGCCGGGTCGGAGATACTGATTTTATTGCCGATGAGACGCGCCGTCGATTCGAAGAGCGTGTCGATTATCCTGAGATTATGCCTGGCTATCGTCCCGCCGGTCTCCGTGTTCTCTATCAGCAGGTCAGCATCCTCGGGTAAAAAGGCTTCGGTAGCTCCCCAGGTGGGAATTACCTTGTACCCTCCGAGATGATTATCCCTGGAATATCTATCGGCTATACTCACGTACTCGGAAGCTACCCTGACCGCTTCCCCACCTTCGGCATAGAGCTGTCTCAAGCCCTGTATATCATCAACGGCCAGCTCGTTGCTTACCACCGCCACAACCTTCACCCTACTCGATTCGAGGTCAAGAAGCTCCACCACCGGGCTGGAGGGAAACTGGTAAAGGTGCTCAAGGACCCAGTCCCTGCCGGTGACAGCCAGGTCGAAATTACCGTTAGCCACCTGCAAAGGCATATCCTGGGGTCTTATCACCTTGATGGCAACCCTTTCAAGATTCGTTGACGGCCGCCGGTCGTCCGTTTCCGACGGGTAGTCGTTTACGGTGATGCCTGCCCTGCGGAGTAACCTAGCTGCCGGCTCCTGCTGGTGTCCGTCGGGTAAAGCAAGCCTTATCTCGTTCACGTCGGACTCCCGGACAGGATACCCGGCAGCGGTATCAGGAATTTTCGCTGCTGCCGGTGACGGAGGTTTTTCCATTGAACGCAGCGCATCATCTATCGAAGCCAGTATCTCACTCAGGTCTTCTTTCTCCCAGCTATCCTTGCTGGCGATAAGACAGGCGCTGAAACCGAGTACGTCACTTACCGGCACCAGTTCCTGACCCAAAGAGTCTTCGCCCTGCCTGACCAGCGCCAGCTCGGCGCTCTCCGGCGGGTAGACCTCGGCGGCTCCCCACACTGAGAAAATACTGAACCGCCGCAGCCGGTTCTTCAGGGCAAAGGACTCCGCCATATTTGGATATTCGCTGACAATACGTATAATTTCTTCTTTCGCCCGTATTCTTTCAATGTCAGGCGCTTCACCGGCTCTGCCGGCGACCACAACAATAGTCCCCGTCCCGTAGCCCAGGTTTCTCAGCTCGATAAGAGGGGAACTGGGGTACTTGACCATGAGTTCCTCCACCCAGTCCATCCCGCAGATACCCAGGTTATAGTTACCCACGGCAACCTGGATGGGAATGTCTTTCTCATGGAACATCTTTGCCAGCAAGCCGGGAAACCTGCGTGACTTAAGGCGGTAAGAGCGCGCATCTTCGGTATACCCACTCAGTCCCCAGTCAGCCTTGTCAAGCAGAGTCGATGTCTCATTAAGAAGACGTCCTTTGGGCAGAGCTATCTTTAAGTCGTTTATCTACCTCACCCCCGGATTTATGTAATTCTATCACGCTAAATGAGACTCTCTGTAATTGTCATTCCCGCCTTGAGCGGGAATCTAGAAATCGTGCCTGATTATACCAAACTGGATTCCGTGTCAAGCACGGAATGACAAACCCGGACAGCCTCCAGGAGGCTTGTAAGAGGGACTTTCACCCCTCTATTATTACTGACGATAGTACAGGTCTCTTAAGACTTTAGCAGTTCCAGTATCTCAACCCTAGTCTGGGCTTCGGACTTCTGCCCGCCGGTCGGGTCGCTTATAATAAAATGCGGTTCTTCACTCCTTACATCAATCAGCCATTTAGTGTCGCCAGGCTCTTTACCGCCGAGGTCCACCTCAGCCTTATACCCGGCATCATGCAGATAAGCCGCCAGCCCGAAGGCTTCCTTCATTACGCCCTCTCCAGGCCCGGTTTTAATAAGGATTTTACCGTCAGCCGTCTCAATACCCTGTTCCGGCTTAAGCATACTCATCAGGCGGTCGAGGTAAAGGGCAAACCCGGATGCGGGGATATCTTCTCCGCCCATCAACGGGATAAGAGCATCGTATCTCCCACCGCCGCCAATATGTTCACCGCCGGCAAGGAGCTGGTATATCACGCCGGTATAGTATTCAAAGCCTCTCCCGGAAGCTATATCAATCCTGTATTTAATCCCTACCTCCTCCAGCAACCCGACGACCTCAAGGAAATTATCCAGAGCCGGCTCCAGCTCGGGTACATCATGATTAAACAGGGCTTTCAGGTTTTTAAGGAAGCCGGACGACTTCCCTTTCAGTTCCAGCAGAGGAGTCAGAATCCTGCTCAACTCCGGTTTTTCCGTCTCTATCTTTGCCAGCACCTTTTCATCGCCATCCAGAATCCGGTCGAACAGCCTCGCCTGCTCTTCGGCGCTGAGACCGAACTTTGCCAGTAACGCCCTTATCAGACCCGCGTGGGAAAGCCTTAACTGCACGTTCTTGATTCCCGTTTTCTTCAGCACTTCCAGTGCCAGTGCTATCAACTCTATATCGGCTGTAATCGAGCCGGCACCTATAAGTTCAACCCCGCACTGCCATTTCTCCCTTGTCTCCTTCCCCGTTTCCTCGAAGATAAACACATTGGTCACGTAAAAGAGCTTGGCAAGACCTTTATCTTCCATGGCGTCTATATAGAACCTGGCTATGGGTATAGTGCCGTCGGGTCTCAATACCACCCTCTCTCCGCTCCAGCCGTCCCAGTCGAGGAAGGAGTACACCCTGCCCAGCCTGCCGGGAGTAAGCGTGCCGGTCGAGGTGAACAGGTGCAGGTACTCGAGGGTCGGCGTCCTGACCTCTTCATAACCCCATTTGAGGCAGCAGTCACGGAACACCCCTTCAATCAGGCGGAATTTCTTCATTTCATCGGGAGACAGGTCCTGAGTCCCCTTACACCTTTGTACTCTCATACCATCACCTTGATAAGCAACGGGTAAAGTTTACAATACTCTGACCCGCTATTCAACATTGATATTTGCATTCGGACTATATCCACTATAAAATAGAACTACCAGCGGAGACTTTCCATAAAGGTGATTATGTTTAAAATTATACGCATCGCATTTCTACTGGGCTTGATTATAGCCAGTACAGCCTCAATCAAGGCAAACGCAGCCGCTCCCACGATAGACGTATTACAGGCAAAGGGAGTCGTAAATCCAGTCCTCGCCGACTACATCGAGCGCGGTATCGAGCAGGCCGAGGAAAGCCGTGCCGTTGCCTGCATCATTCAGCTTGATACTCCCGGGGGTCTGGACACTTCGATGCGCGATATCGTCCAGGATATCGTCGACGCCCGGATACCCGTAGTGGTTTACGTTTCCCCGGCCGGAGCCAGAGCCGCATCGGCAGGGGTATTTATCACCGTGGCAGCCCATGTAGCCGCCATGTCTCCGAACACCGCCATCGGCGCTGCCCACCCGGTATTGATAAGCGAAGAAGGCGAGCAGACGGTATCCGAAGAGATGGAAGAGAAAGTGGTAAATGATGCCTCCGCTTATATCAGAAGCATCGCCGAGGCTCACGGACGTAATATCGAGTGGGCGGAAAAAGCGGTCAGAGAAAGCGTTTCCGCCACCGAGACGGAAGCTCTGGATCTCAATGTAATCGATCTAGTAGCACCCGACCTCGATACCCTCATCACTATGCTCGATGGCATGGAGGTAACTATGCTCGGCGGTGCGGTGGTAACGCTGGAAACAGCGGATGCTACCGTGAACCCTGTCCCGATGAGTACAATAGAAGACTTTCTCTATGCGATTAGCGACCCGAATATCGCCTACCTTCTGTTAAGCATTGCTACACTCGGTATCATGGCTGAAATAACGAATCCCGGAATGATTTTTCCCGGTGTAATCGGCGCTATATGCCTGCTGATAGCTTTCTTCTCCCTCGGTATGCTGCCGGTAAACTATGCGGGCATTCTGCTTATCGTTCTCGCCTTCGGTCTCTTCATTGCGGAAGTCTTTACCGCCAGCTTTGGCCTGTTTACCGCCGGAGGTTTAGCCGCGCTCGTTCTCGGCTCCCTGATACTGTTCAAGGGAGGTCCCCTGTTTCAGGTAAACCCCTGGCTGATTGCCGGAATCGCCATCATTATCACCGGGTTCCTGATTTTTGTCGTTACCCAGGTGGTCAAAGCCCACCACCGCCAAGCATCCACCGGCTGGGAAGAGTTGGTAGGAAAACCAGCCGTGGTCGAGACAGCACTATCACCGGAAGGTATGGTATTATTCAGAGGTGAGCACTGGAAAGCGGAGTCGAAAGAAGGCTCTCTTGAACCCGGAGAACAGGTAACTATAAACAGGGTAGAAAACTTGAAACTCTATGTAACCAAGAAAGAATAGGGAAGGTAAGATAAAAATGGACCTATATATCGGAGATTTCGTGTTAAGTCCGTGGGTGATTGCCATAATAGTAGTCTGTATCATAGCGTTCCTTGCCGTTACAATCATCTGGGGAATACGAGCCCACCGTCTCAAGGTAGGCGCCGGCAGGGAAGAAATGATAGGTAAAACTGCTATGGTAGTGGGTGCTCTGGAACCCAGAGGGACTGTCTTCGTGGAGGGTGAACAGTGGACAGCAATTTCGGACACAGACCGGGTGGAACCCGGAGAGGAGGTGATTATTACCAGGGTCGACGGATTAAAGTTATACGTATCAAAAAATAATAATGGAGAAAATTAATGATAACAATTGCTATCGGTATTATTGCTTGTAGTGATAATATTAGTGGCAATTAGAATTAGAAAGGAGAAAGATTTATGACTACAATCATTATCGTTATAGTTGCCCTAGTAGTGTTGATGTTGTTATCAATGGCCATTAAGATTGTCCCTGAGTACGAGCGGGGGGTACTCTTCCGCCTGGGCAGGCTGGTAGGACAGAGGGGACCCGGTCTCTTTGTTATCATTCCGTTCGTCGACCGCATGGTAAAAGCCGACCTGCGTGTGGTAACCATGGATGTCCCGTCACAGGAGGTAATCACCAAGGACAACGTTACCGTGAGAGTAAACGCCGTGGTTTACTTCAGGGTGGTCAATCCCGAGGACTCCGTGGTTAAAGTACTCGACCATATCAGGGCAACGTCGCAGATTTCACAGACAACACTGCGAAACGTCCTGGGACAATCGGAACTCGATGAGCTGCTGACACAGAGGGAAATGCTTAACCAGAGACTGACGCAGATAATCGACGAGCATACCGACCCCTGGGGAGTCAAGGTCAGCACCGTAGAGATTAAAGAGGTCGAGCTTCCCGAGCAGATGAAGAGGAGCATGGCAGCCCAGGCCGAGGCGGAAAGAGAGAGACGTGCCAAGATTATCCATGCCGACGGTGAATTCCAGGCATCGGAGAGACTGGCTGAAGCCGGCGCTATTATTGGCAGGCAGCCGACTACACTCCAACTCCGTTACCTGCAAACGCTGACCGAGATAGCCTCGGAGAAAAACAGCACACTCATCTTCCCCCTGCCCATAGACCTTTTCAGCGCATTTATGAGACACAATTCCAACGAGGAAGACAAAAAGTAATATAACCGGGGTTGAACGTAACAGTGGTTGAAGGGCTAAAAGCCCTTCAACCACTGTGCTTTAATTTCTCAGGGTAACATCCCCCGCTACGATTCTTCTCAGGCTGCCGTCCGGAAGGCGGAGCAGAAGACTTCCGTCCGTATCTACCGATTCGGCAACTCCCCCATAGACGGTCTCGCCTTCGGTTATCCTTACTTCTTTACCCAGTGTCGCCAGCCTGTCCCGCCACTCTTCGTAGACATGACCTCCTGGTGATAGATTCAGGTACATATGTTCCATTTCGACCAGCAGGTTTCTTACCACGCTTAAACGAGATACCTCCCTGCCCAGCTCGCCGGAAAGGCTGGTAGCAGATGACTGTATTTCAGGACTATCTTCGGGTCTGAGATTTACATTTATACCGATGCCGATAATGACATATTTGACCCTGTTCTCTTGCACGTCGCTTTCCATCAGGATACCGCATACCTTCTTGCCGTTAATCAGGATATCGTTGGGCCATTTAATCTGCGTTTCCAGACCGGTATCCGATTCTATGCTGTGCACCACAGCCAGGGAAGCCAGCATGATGAGTGAATGAAGCACAGACACATCCGGGTAGAGAATTACGGACAGGGCGATATTTCCTTCGGGTGTGAGCCAGGTGCGTTTCAGTCTGCCCCTTCCCCGGGTCTGCTCATCGGCAACTATTACCGTCCCTTCGGCTGCCCCCTGCCCTGCTTCCCGCTTTGCCAGCTCATTGGTCGAGGTCACACTGGGATAATATAGGATTCTCTGCCCGACGAAACGGGTTTCCAGCCCGTTCTTAATCAAATCAGCGGATAAATTATCTTCTGCCATTTTATATTTTCCACCAGTCCGGTCAACCACCCTAAATATATCACATATTATATTGTCTTGAAGAAAGCATTTTGCTTATTATCTTGTCTGGTTTTAGTGGAATTAAGTACTCACCCCCTTAATCCCCCTCTCACGCAGTACCTTATTTTACTAGCAAATATTCGAATGCGTGAAAGGGGGAGAGTTTTATGAGAGGGGGCGGAGCCCCCTCTCTCTTAATACACCCCTCTCCAGCCAAGAGGATTTCTCTGTTATTTACAATGTTTCAGGCTGGAGAGGGGTCAGGGGTGAGGTAATAATAAATAAACAGAGACAAACAGAGCCATATTTGTCAAAACCAGCATTATGACATAGAATATAGTCGGCCGTAGAAATACGGAGGGATCGCATAGTGGCCTAGTGCGGGCGCCTGCTAAGCGCTTACCCTGGTAATTCGGGGTCGTGGGTTCGAATCCCACTCCCTCCGCCAGGAAACCCCGGAATACAGGATTGCGCCAGACCGTCCCCGCCATGTCCCAATATAATAATCCCCGTTCAGAAGGTCCCATAATAATCAAGGTACACCAAGAGAACAATGCCAGAATCGCAGGATATGCCCAAATACTATATCTGGACTATCGGCTGTCAGATGAACAAGGCTGAGTCGGAGAGGCTGGGGGCTTTCTTCGAACAGGCAGGCTATCACTCCACGACCGCCGCCGCAGAAGCCGATTTAATCGTGCTTAACAGCTGCGTGGTACGCCAGAGTGCCGAGAACCGCGTCGTCAATAAGCTGAATAATCTCAAGGCAATGAAAAAACTCCATCCGGACAAAACTATCGCACTGACCGGCTGTTATGTAAACTCAGATACCGATAGCCTCAGAAAGAAATTTCCCCACGTGGACTTCTTCTTCAAGCCCGGCGCCCGCCCGCACTGGCTGAATAATGCCGGATGGGAGCAGGTATTACCCCTGGATGTCTCACCGGCTGTCTACTTACCCATCAACCAGGGCTGCGATAACTTCTGCTCGTACTGCATTGTCCCCTACCGCCGGGGCCGCGAAAGGAGCCGGACGGTGGCTGAACTGGTCAACGAGGTAAATGAACTCGTCCGGCGCGGCGCTAAAGAGGTTACTCTGCTGGGACAGAACGTTGACTCTTACGGGCATGACCTGCCCGGCAGACCTGACCTTGCTGACCTGCTGTACGAGCTTAATGGAATAAACGGGCTGTCCCGCCTGCGTTTCCTGACAAACCATCCCAAAGATATGAGCGACAGGCTAATAGAAGCGGTTGCTTTACTGGACAAGGTCTGCGAGCAGATTTCTCTCCCTGTCCAGTCCGGCGATAACGGCATACTCGAACTGATGAGGCGGGGTTACACCGTAGAGCACTACCGCCGGCTTATTGACGAGATACGGAGTAGAATACCAGGAGTAGCCCTCAGCACGGATATTATCGTCGGCTTTCCCTCTGAGAGCGAAGAACAGTTCCGGCGGACGTACGACCTGCTGTCTGAACTCAGGTTCGATACCGTCCACGTTGCCGCCTATTCCCCCAGAGAAGGCACCATAGCGGCAAGGGAGATGGAGGATAATATCCCGCCTCTTGAGAAAAAGAGGCGGCTGAACATGGTCGAGCAGCTCCAGGAAAATATCGCCACGGAAATTAACTCCCGCCTGCTGGGCGATACGGTTGAAATACTGGTTGAAGGCAGGAAAAAGGGAAAGTGGCAGGGAAGGACCAGAAGTGATAAACTGGTATTCTTCAGCGATAACGAAAACCATCACGGTACACTGGTAAATGTTAAAATAGAGAAAACGAGTCCCTGGTCGCTACAGGGCAGACTCGTATAAATTTAAACAGACAAAATCGAGGAGGGGTAATGGAATTTTTACCTTTAATTATTCTGGCGATTGTATTTGTTGGGATGTCCTATTTCTTCGGCATCAGGCCTTTACGCCAGCGTGAAAAGAAACACGACGCAATGGTACTGGAACTTCAGAGAGGGGATAACGTAATCACGGCGGGCGGTATGTACGGGAAGGTCGATATCATATACGAGGACAGCGTAATTCTGATAGTCGAATCGGGAGCAAAGGTAAGAGTCACCAAGGGTGGTATCATCAAGAGAGAAGGTGAAAATTAGGGTGACCCGAGCTATAAAGGACGGACTATCGGAAGAACAGATTAGTGCCGTCATAGACCTCGCCCTGTCCGAGGACCTGGGCTGCGGCGACGTGACCAGCGAGGCGCTGATACCTGCCAGGCTTCAGGGTAAGGCGTCCATACTTATCAAAGACAACGGCGTGCTTGCCGGCGGTGACATAGTCAGGAGAGTATTCCTCAAAGTGGACCCCACCCTCGATGTGAAGCTGCTTATCCAGGACGGGACTGCAGTGAAACCGGGAGACATAGCCGGTACCGTCTCCGGCAGCATAATCAGCATCCTGAAAGCGGAGAGAGTGGTGCTCAATTTCATCCAGAGGCTCAGCGGCATCGCATCGGAGACCGCCCGGTACATAGCCGAAACGCAGGGCTGCCACGCCACGATTGTAGACACGCGTAAGACCACGCCGGGACTGAGAACGTTGGAGAAATACGCCGTTCGTATGGGAGGTGGACAGAACCACCGTTTCCACCTGGGTGACGCCGTTCTCATCAAGGACAACCACCTGGCGGCGCTGCGGTCTCAGGGGATGAGCCTCACGGATATTATCAACGAGGCAAAACGGAACGCTCCCGCAGGAATGACGATAGAGGTGGAGGTCACCAACCCTGAAGAGGCAGCCGAGGCCGCCGGAGCCGGCGCCGACATGATAATGCTGGACAACATGAACCCGGACGAAATGGAACGTGTCGTAAACTCACTGCCTCAGGGAGTCAGGACCGAGGCTTCCGGGGGAATTAATCTGGAAAATGTCCGGGCGGCGGCTATGACCGGCGTGGATATAATCTCAATCGGCGCTCTTACTCACTCACCTAAAGCGCTGGATATCAGTATCGAGCTCGACCCGGAGACACTGAAGCTGCTTTAGGCACTCCTAACGGGGCTTCACCGCACTGGCAAAATAGCTTTCGCTGTCTTCCTCTACATTTATCCCGCTAAAACCTGTCGTGGACAGCAGCAGCCGCATTTCATCGGCATCGGGCAGTATGTCGTTTTTCACTGTCGGAATCTGAGAGTGTACTTTATTAATTTCCGCCCGGCTGGAAGTATGGCAGATAAACAGCCTGCCGCCACCCTTCATCACCCGTCTCATCTCCGTAAGTGCTTTCTGCTTGTCCTGGAAATGAGGAAAGCTGGAATAGCAGACGATACTATCGAAAGTCCCGCCCCGAAGCGGTATCTCCATTATGTCAGCTTGAAGGCAATCGATATTACCGCCGATGTTTTTTATCCTGGCTCTGGCTAACATTCCTTCCGCCACATCGAGGGCAACTATCTTTCCCTTTTTTCCGATACTCCGCAACAGGTAGGACAGGAATATGCCAGTCCCGGTTCCCACGTCAAGTACAACGGAGCCGGGTTTGAGTTCGAGACGCTCAACCATCCGCCTGAGCCTGCCGGTATCCTGTTCGGCTACATCCCTATCCCAGACGTCAGCTTTACCGTTAAAATACTCTCTAAGCATCTGAGTGGTATCTTTATGCAGGTGGCTCATTAAACTTACTCCGCTAAGCAGATTTATCCGTACCGGTATCGAGTTGCTCTCCGGCGGGTTGCACCGCCTTCCAGCCTTTCACCTTCCTCTTGGGAGAGAAGATGGTAGCTACCATGAAGATAAGCGAAGAAGTGATTACTATCGTGGCGCCGCTGGGGATATTGAAAAGGTAAGAGAAAAGGAGTCCTACCCAGCCGGACAGCACACCGAAACTCGCCGCCAGCAGGAACATCTTCTTCATACTGTAAGTCAACTGGTAAGCAGCAGCAGCCGGATTCAAAATCAGGCTGAATATAAGCAGACCGCCGATAGAGCGCAGGCTTGCCGTAACGGTAGCGCCAGTCAGGAACAGGATGCCGTAAAGAATAAGCGTCGCCGGCAGCCCGACCGAGAGGGCTATGCCGCGGTTAAAAACGGTAGCCTGAATCTCTTTGTAAAATAAAGTAACCAGCCCCACCACTACTGCGGCTACTATCGCCAGCAGTACAATATCACCCCTCGTATTGGTGAGAATGCTGCCCCACAACAATTCAAGGGCTCCCGATTTTGTGCCGGGCATCAGCCCCATAAAGAGAAAAGCAACTCCTAGCATGAGAGAAAATATGACCCCGAGCGATGTCTCCGGACTCAGTTCTCCGCGGTCGGCAAGGGGTCCGATGATAACCGCCGCCAGAAGACTGAGACCGAATGCGCCTATAAGAGGATTGAAACCGAGCCATAACCCGAGCAGCGCTCCGGCAAAGGCGGCGTGCGACATGGCAACGCCGATAAAGGGCATATGCATCAGCACCACAAAGACACCGATAACGGCGCAGGCGATACCGCCCAGAAAGGTAGATAATATGGCGTTCTGCATGAACTGATAGCCGAATATTGATAAGTCCAAAATCAAGACTCCTTTTCGTGCGCACGGGCATCCCCGTGTATATGCGGCTGGCGTTCTCTCACCACCGAGGGCGTAATATCGAACAGACTGGCGAGCCTCTCGGTGGAAATCATTTCGTCGGGAGTGCCGTCTCCTACTATAAGACCGTCCTTCATCAGCACTATGCGGTCGCAGGTATGAGGCATTGCGTCCAGGTCATGGGTAACGAATAAAGTGGTGAGTTTACGGGCATCATGAATCTGCTTCACCAGCTCCAGTATCTCCGTCTGCGCCTTCCAGTCCAGCGAGGCGGTCGGCTCATCAAGCAGGAACAGCTCAGGTTCCTGCGCCAGGCACCTGGCAATAGCTACCCGCTGCTGCTCGCCGCCGGAAAGATGGCCGATAGGTCGGTTGGCAAGGTGGGTCATTCCCACCAGCTCCAGCATCTCATCCACGATTTTCCAGTCGCGTTTGCCCGGCCTTCTCAGCAAGCCCAGTACTCCGTATCTGCCTATCATTGCCACTTCACGGACGTGCATCGGCATCCGCGGGTCGATATTCTCGACCTGGGCGACATAGCCAACCTTCTTCCGTAACGAGTGGCCGTTGCCCGGAGTAATGGAATTGCTCAATACCGTTACCCTGCCGCTGAGCAGTTTACCCAGCCCGTTCACCACCGTCAGCAACGTGGTCTTACCGGCACCGTTTGGTCCGATGACGCCAACGAACTCTCCGGACTTTATCTCTATCGAGACACCCCTGAGAGCGACATCCTCGCGGTAGGAGACCACGGCATTCTCGATTTTTATTACGGTATCCGCCATATCCAGTCTCTAATCTGCCTTACTGAGTCCGCTATTGAGATATCGCCCCGAGCACCAGGTCTATATCATAATCGATGGCTTTCTCCCATGTCTCGGTGCCGTCATAGCCGCCGGGAAAGTTGGTAAATGTTACCCTTTTACAGCCTACTTCTTCCGCCATCTGTACCGCGGCTTCCGCCCCGCTCTGGAGGTTATCGATGAACAGGACCACTTCTTCCGCTCTGGCTGTATCCACGAGCTCTTTGACCACCTGCGGAGTGAGCGAGTCCGGCCTGCCATAGGTGGAGACAATATCAAGTCCCATCCACTGGACAAGTCCGGTCAACTGCTCGTTACACATCACTTTGATACCGGCAAAGTTGCTATCGGCAATTATTGCTTCTATTTCAGCCGTTTTGGCATCGATTTCACTCTTGTATTTCGCCCCTGCTTCCTCGTAAGCAGCTTTGTTTTCACTGTCCACCTGTGATAAAGCGGCAACAATATTATCCACAGCCGCTTGCTGTACCGGCGGCGCCATCCAGTTGGTATTCTCACCTACCTTGGCGTTTATCTGGATAGCCGTAAGGTTGGGATTATTGGCTGAGGCAATCAGCTCTCCGGTGAACATCTCGCCCTGCCAGCCGTGCATCAGGAAAAGCTGGGCGTCAGATAGTTTCTGAATGTCACCGGGTTTAACATCGAAATGCCCCGGACACTGGGAAGGAGGTATAATATTGACCACATCAACCATATCTCCCGCCACACGCTCCACTATCTGAGTCAGCAGAGAGGTCGTAGTAACCACCTTCAGACGGGAAGTATCGGACTCCGCACAACCACCGAATATCGAACTCAAAATAAGAATTACCGTAATTACTGCAACGATAAGAAGTTTTGATTTTTTCAAGATAATCCCCTCTTTCATATTACTTCAGGCACTGTTTTTGTCGGGTCAGGTTAAATGTTCTTCCCGATAAGTTTTATGCCCCCACCTCTTCCAGAATTATGTTGTGGGTCATAAAATCAATCTCTTTAATTCCCGCTTTTACCTCTTTTTGCTCGCCGAAGAGCGTTTTTAAGGTAAGTTTGTCATTCTCGCATTTAACCGCGGCGACTTCCTCAAGTAAAAGTTGCCTGTCACCGTCTTTCTCAATATATGCTTTGGATAGACACATCTTAGTTCTCCTTTTCCGCCAGTTTCCCGCGCGCTTCTTGCAGGTATTCGGTAGCTTTATCCATCTCACCGGCTGCCTTCAGCATCCCTGCGGCAATTTCCGCTTCATCCGGGTCTCGCATCTTCTCCGCCCACTCTTTGAATTCCTGGCTGTGTTCCTTATTGTGCTCTATCCAGTAATTCAGCAGAGTACCGAGTTTAACCATTTCTTCATTGCCCATGCTATCCTCCAATAGCTCTTCTTTAAGTGGTTATTGCATATGAATGCAATAACTATAAGCAAAAAATTATTCTTTATTGCATTTATCACATAAGCCGTAGATGGCCATATGTTTCAAATCGGCATTGAAGCCGAACGCCTGGAGTAAAACAGCCTTGACCGAGAACAGAACCGATTCATTGATATCGATTATCGCGCCGCACTTCCGGCATATCAGGTGATGGTGGTGCCCTTTATCTTCGGGGTGATAGCCTATACGACCTCCCCCGAGGTCTATCTCGTATATCATTCCGAGCTGTTTGAGCAGTTCCAGGGTACGGTAGACCGTGGAGATATTGACCTGCGGGTATTTTTTTACTACCTGGTCATAAATTTCCTCGGCACTGATATGACTATCGCTACCCTCGATAATCGAGAGTATCATCAACCGCTGCGGTGTCAGCCTGTATCCCAGTCGTCTGAGCTCTCTGGCTATGTCCCTAACCTGCTGCATTCTTCCTTCCCGTACGAGAAACTGCTCTAACTATAACACAATGCCGGAATAAATGCGATAGATTGCAACAACTTGTATTGTTTTAGACTGGTTATTATTTACTTACCTCACCCCTTACCCTTCATCCGCCATAGGCGGACTCAGGATGAACCCCTCTCCAACCAGAACCGCTGAAATAATGAGAAGTTCTCCTGGTTGGAGAGGGGAGTTAATAATTAAGAGGGGGCTTCGCCCCCTCTTAAAAATCTTCCCCCTCTCACGCATCGGAATACCTACACACAAAATGTGGTGCTGCGCGAGAGGGGGATAAAGGGGGTGAGTAAAAATATTAACTGAAAGTGAACGATACCCAACAGCTACTGGTATTTCGGAAATTGGATACTAAAATTTGTCCCTGCTATCCAGCATTATCGTTACCGGGCCGTCATTATGTATCTCTACCTGCATATACGCCTGAAAACGCCCGGTTTCAACCTTCAGACCGGTAGCGCGGGAAAGCTCCACGAACCGTTCGAACAGTTTTTCCGCCTGCTCGGGCGGCGCCGCTCCGGAAAAACCGGGACGGCGTCCCTTTCTGGTATCGGCAAGAAGAGTAAACTGGCTGACCAGAAGCAACTCCCCTCCGGTATCCAGTGCGGACACGTTGAACCGCCTCTCTTCGTCGGAGAAAATACGCAGGTTGGCCATCTTCGGCACCAGATACTCTATATCCTTTTCCGTATCTCCTTCAGCCACGCCGACAAATGCCACCAGCCCCTGCCCTATCTTTCCTACCACCTCACCGTCGATACTGACCGAAGCTCCGGTAACCCGCTGCAATAATACTTTCAACGTTCATCACTCCTGTGGTGGGTCTCTCACATTCTACCCTACCCGACGAAAAGTGACAATCGATTAACCACAAAAGAATTACCGGTAAGGTCAAAAATAGTACTAATAACCTACTAAAACCGGACCTGTTTGTCCTAGACTTTCCAGGAAAAAGAGAGTAGAATTATAAATGTACGAGGATAGTCCGATGGGAAAAAGATAAAATGACACGGATCGCTAATATTCCTGGTATGAGAAGATAGGAAGCGCTGGGCTTGTTAAGCCAGTGCTTTTTTAGTTAAGGAGGTACGTACATGCAGTCAAGCCTGATCGGTAAAATTGAAAAAGCAAAACGCTATGCTCAGGAGAAAGACCGGATTACCTTCTCCGAATTCTCAGTGAAATTCCGCGGGAACAACGATAGCTACGATGTCAGCTACCATGACGGTAAATGGCATTGTACCTGCCACTTCTTCTCCACCTGGGCGACATGCAGCCACACCATGGCTTTAGAAAAAATCCTGAGCGAAATGCTACCCGAAGAGGCTTTGACTACCCAGTTCGACCTAGTTCCATAAGCTGAAGCAAGGCTCTTCTTACTTCAGAGGTATCTTCAATCGCCCCTGAATATCCCTGTGTAAGTTCCTCACACCTGGTATTACTCCCAACCACTACACCCTCTTACGCTTCCACCTGCCCATCTTGAAATAAATCGTCAGGGCGACTGCCGGTACCACCATGCCCGCCACCATCCCCCATCTTATTCCATAAACACCAAGGTCGGTATACTTGGGCAGGAAGTAAGCCAGCGGAAGCGTAACCAGCCAGACGGTCAGAATGCTGGCAATCATCGGCGGTACGGTATCCCCGGCACCGGACAATGCATTCATCGTCCCCGCCTGGAAACCGAGTACTACATAACCGGCTATTGCTATCCTCAGGAATGTAGAAGCCATTTCCACCATATCCGGCTCGGAGTTAAAGATACTGACCACGCTCTCAGCCGCAAAAAATATCACTATCGCTGCAATAATCGCCCAGAACTCCACGATGCCCACCGCCAGCCAGGCGCTCTTCTCGGCTCGCTCCGGCTTACCCGCCCCCAGGTTCTGACCCGCCAGTACGCCGCTCGCCATGCCGAATGCCATTGCCGGCATCATAATAACCATTTCTACCCTCTGGTTTATGGTATGGGCTGCCACCGCGATGGTACCGAACGGTACGACCAGATACATTAAAAGGAACTGGCTGAAGGTCCTCTGTATACCGGAGATGAGAGCGGGAAAACCGATTCTAACAATACGCCATATCATACTAAAGTCGATACGGAAGTTCTTGGTATCGAGTTTCAGTCGGGTACGTCCGCTGAAAAGGAACCACAAACTGATAACCGTTCCGATACTCTGTGCTACCACATTGGTTACCGCCGCTCCACTGACGCCCATTTCAGGAAATATCCATAATCCGAAAACAAGGAAAGGGCAGAGCGCTATGTGAAAGAGCCTGAACCCGATTGTTATTTTCATCGGGCTCATGGTATCGCCCGAAGCCTGCATAATACTCTCCGCCATCATCCGGAAGGACATGGCAATCACGCCGACGAACAGAATACGCATGTATGCCGCGCCCTCGGCAACCACATCCGACTCCAGCCCGAAAGCAATCAATATTTTCTCGGAAAGAAAGATACCAATCAGCGCCATAACCACGGCAAAACTGGCACTGATGGTGAAGCCCTGCCTAGCTGCGTGGTTGGCACTGGCTATATCCCCCGCGCCGATGAACCTGGCGACCATTGCGCGCATACCCTGCGCCAGCCCCATCATCGCTCCGCTTACGAGCTGCACGGCCATACCGGAAACACCTACACCGGCGATAGAAGCTGAGCCCAGCTTGCCTACCCACACCATATCGATAGTGGGACCGAGCATCATCAGGGTATTGGTAATGACCATAGGCCAGGACAGGGTCAACAGACTCTTAAGAATATTGCCCTGTGTCAAGTCCCTGTCAAAGGTCCTGCCTCCGATGCGTACTTCACTGGTCCTCTCATCCATCCGGTTCGGTAACTCCTCCTTGCCGGTTATATTCCGACTATATCCCGGGAACTACACATACTTGTTCTTCCACTTGCCCATTCTGAAATATATCGTAAAGACGATAGCCGGAATTAACAAATCCGCCACCATCGCCCACCGTACCCCAAAAACGCCGAGGTTGGTGTATTTCGGCAATAAATACGCCAGAGGCAGCGTAACCAGGCATACCGTCGCCAGACCTACAATCATGGGCGGTACGGTATCGCCGGCACCGGATAACGCATTCATCAGCACCGCCACGAAACCGAGTACGATATAACCGGTCACCGCTATCCTCAGGAATGTAGAAGCCATTTCCACCAGAGCGGGTTCGCTATTGAAGATATGGACAATATGTTCGGCTCCAACCAGTAGCACTATCGAGCAGACGACCATCATTCCCTCAACCAGCACTACCGCCAGCCAGGCACTCCTTTCCGCTCGTTCCGGTTTACCCGCCCCCAGGTTTTGCCCCGTCAGTACTCCGCTCGCCATGCCGAGAGCGAACGCCGGCATAAACAGAATCATCTCTATCCGCTGGTTCAGCGTGTGTGATGCCACCGCCACCGTACCGAACGGTACCATAAACCACATCAAGATTAGCTGACTTGCATTTCTCTGTACTCCAGAGACGAGCGCAGGAAACCCTATTCTCACTATACGCCATATCATAGAGAAGTCGAGGCTGAAATTTTTCAGGGTAAGGTGCAGGCGGGTCCGTCCGCTGAAAAGGAACCAGAACCCGATTATGGTTCCCAGACTCTGGGAAATAACATTGGTCAGAGCCGCTCCACTGACGCCCAGGGCAGGGAATATCCACCAGCCGAAGATGAGAAAAGGGCAAAGTATTACGTGGAATATGCGATACCCTATCGTTATTTTCATCGGGCTTACGGTATCTCCAGAAGCCTGCATGATACTCTCGATAAGCATACGGAAAGACATGGATACCGAGCCGATGAACAGGATACGCATATAAGCCGCCCCCTCGGAGACTACGTCAGCCTCCAAGCCCAGCAGTACTAAAATCGGCTCGGCAAGGAAAATACCGATAGCCGCCATAATGACTGAGAAAGCGGCGCAGATAGCGAAAGCCTGCTGCGCAGCATGGCTGGCACCCTGATTGTTACCCGCCCCGACGAAACGGGCGACCACGGCGCGCATACCCTGCGCCAGTCCCATCATCATCGAGTTCAGCAGCATGACAGCCATGCCGGAGACGCCTACTCCGGCAATAGAGGCGGAACCCAGTCTTCCCACCCATATCATGTCGATGGTGGGTCCCAGCATCATCAGGGTATTGGTCACTATCATGGGCCAGGACAGGGACAGGAGGTTCCGCATGATACCGCCCTGTGTCCAGTCCCTGTCAAACCTACCGCCGGTATATTGAAGGCTCTTTATGTCACTAAAATCATTCTCTCCGGTCTTTTTCAGAGGTAGCTCCTTTCTACTGGTCACGCGTAAATAACAATCACATCAGGCCAATCACGCCGTGAAAAAGTGAATATACAAATCAGCCGCTAAACTTTCTTCCGCTTCCACCGGCCGGTCTTGAAATATATCGCCATAGCGATTGCACCCCCGAGCATACCGGCCACCATTCCCCATCTCACTCCATACACGCCAAAACCTGCGAACTTTGAGAGGAAGTAGGCAAGTGGAATCTGTAATACCCAGAAATTAAATACGGTTACCAGCATGGGCGGCACGGTATCTCCTACGCTGGATAGAACGGAAAACATTACAGGCTCGAGACCAAAAAACAGGAATCCAGCCGCAGCTATCCTCAGGAAATCGGCTCCCAGTTCAACCACACCGGGCTCCGGTCCGAAAATGCTGATTAGCTCCTCAGCCCATATTAGAATTACAACTGCGAAGCACAATAGCCAGCCCTGGACGACACCCGCTGCCAGCCAGCCGCTTCTCTCCGCCCGGTCGGGCTTGTCCGCACCGAGGTTCTGCCCCGCCAGCACGCCTGCTCCCGTACCCAATCCCATTGCCGGCATCATGGCAAACATCATCACCCTCATGCTTATCGTATGTGCCGCCACGGCAAAAGTACCGAAAGGCACTATCAGCCACATTATAATAATATCGCCGAAACTCCTCTGCATACCGGTGATAACAACCGGAATTCCAATCCTTACAATACGCCATATCATTGAAAGGTCTATACGCAGGTCTTTCAATGACAAACGCAAACGGCTCCTCCCGCTAAAAAGTACCCACAATCCGATACTCAAACCCAATCCCTGAGTAATAAGATTGGTAAATGCCGCTCCTCTGACACCCATCTCGGGAAAAATCCACCAGCCGAAAACGAGCATCGGGCAAAGCCCGATATGAAGAATTCTAAAAAAGACGGCAATCCTCATCGGTGATACACTATCGCCCGAAGCCTGCATAACACTCTCCGTAGTCATCCACAGGACCATAGCCGCCGAGCCGGCGAGTAGTATACGCAGGTACGCAGCACCCTCGGCGACGACATCAGGTTCAACACCGAATATCTCCATTATCGGTTTGGAGAGGAATAAGCCTACCGGTATCATAATCAGGGCGAAGACAATACTTACCATATACGCCTGTCTCGCCGTATGAATGGCGCCGGCTCTATCTCCCGCGCCGATAAAACGGGCAATTAATGCCCTTGCCCCCATACAGATAGCCATCATTACCGCGTTCAGCATCATGACAGCCATACCGCCGACACCGACTCCGGCAATGGCAGCCGCTCCCAGCCTTCCCACCCATATCATGTCGATGGTAGGGCCTATCTGGTTGAGACTCTGGCCTATTATGAGCGGCCAGGACAAAACCCAGAGATTGCCTATTACACTGCCTTTTGTCCAGTCCTTAGTATATCTGGTCTCTTTTTCCTCCAGACCAACAGAATCATCCAATTACAGTAACTATTCCTCTCTAAAGGTCATATCTTCAGACCGAGCTTCTCCGCCTCCTCGATTGCCCCGGCAACCACGAACAGCGACCCGGTAACGCAAATAAGGTCGTTCTCTCCGACTTTGGATAGGGCCTGGGACAGGGCAATCGATACATCTCCTGCCTCCTGAGCCTCTACACCCAGCCGTCTTAACTCGCCAATGACGGGTTCCGTAGGCATGGACCGTGGGTGAATAGAGCGGGTAGCTATTACTTTATTAAACACGGGCACCAGTTCCGATAGTATTCCGGATATATCCTTATCCGCCGAAGCCCCGATAATCAGGATAGCCCGGTCAAAATCAAAATACTTCTCAATCGATTCTCTTAGCCTTCGGGCTGAGTCCGGCGTATGAGCGCCGTCAACCACCAGAAGCGGCTTCAGGTTCAATACCTGCAGGCGTCCCGGCCAGTTTACCCGCTTTAGCCCCCTTGCGATGCTGTGCCCGGTAATCTTAAATCCTCTGTCAGCCAGGACTTCCAGAGCAGCCACCGCCGTGGCGGCATTATTCAACTGGTGGTCACCTGTAAGAGGCATCGATAGTTCATAGCTGTCCAGCCTTCCTTTAACCCTGAATGACTGCACTTTATAGTCGTGCTCCAAACCCTGCCAGGTCACGTCCCGCCCCACTTTTATCAGCTCCGCCCCACGAGCAAGGCACACCTCCTCGATTACCCTGTCAGCCTCTTCGACCTGTGAAGAGGTGACCACCGTAACGCCAGGCTTGATAATGCCGGCTTTCCAGCCGGCAATCTCGGTCAGCGCATTGCCCAGCACCTCCGTATGGTCGTACCCGATAGTGGTAATGACGCAGATTTCAGGCTGCACCACGTTGGTGGCATCGAGCGTGCCTCCCAGTCCGACTTCGATAACCTGAAAGTCCACCTTCTTCATGTTAAAGTACAAAAAACCCAGAGCGGTAATCAGCTCGAAGGTAGTCAATTTGCCGTAGGCAGCCCTCTCGTTTACCGCTTCGACCTCGGGCTTAAGCTCCTCAATCAGAGTCACAATCTCCTCATCGGAGATTAGCTTGCCATCGACTCTCATACGCTCGTTGAAAGTGTGCAGATGCGGTGAGGTATAAAGGCCGGTAACGTAGCCAGACTCAGTAAGAACGGAAGCCGTCATAGCCGCCACGCTGCCCTTCCCCTTGGTGCCGGCGATATGAACCGTCCTGGCTTTCAGGTGCGGATTACCTAACCGGTCTAGAAGCTCATCCATACGCCTGAGGTCATAATGAGCTGCGTCTCGGGGTCTGGGCTCTGTTTCGTAATCAATAAAGCTGTAGATATAGTCCAGAGCCTGCTGATAGTGAATATCCATCAACCTCACCCCCTCTATCCCAACCTCGCCAAATGAAAGGGGAGGTGCAGTCCGTCGCGGCGGACATTGCCCCCCCGCTTCCTCTCGATTATCCGACGCTAATTATATCATCGTTAACAATCATCCATCAAACATTTATCACGAATGGTCTGTTCAGTATCGACTGTACGAAGTACTCACCCCCTGTTTATTTTGAAAATAATCAGCTTGCTGTGATATTATGTTATATACAATCAGTGAAAACCAGGCAGGCAGATGAATTCAATACGAAGAGTAGTTTGGGGAGTACTCGCCCTTATTGCGACAATCGTTATCGGGACTATCGGCTATATGGTTATCGAGGGCTGGTCGTTTCTGGATTCCGTTTTTATGACCATAACAACCATTACCACCGTGGGTTATGACGAGGTCCATCCGTTATCCACCGGCGGAATAATTTTCAGTATTTTCTTAATCCTGGGGGGAATGGGCGGAGCGTTTTATGCCCTTACCGGAATTATTGAATACGTTGTGGAAGGAAATATCAGAGCCACATGGGGGAGGAGAAGAATGCAAAACAAGCTTTCTCAGCTAAAAGGACATTTTATTCTCTGCGGTTTCGGCAGGGTCGGAGAGGAAATAGCCAATATTTTCAAAGAAGAGGAGGTGCCGTTTGTGGTAATAGATAACAGACCGGAATGCATCGCCCGGGCGGAGCAGGCGGGATTCTTCTATGTGGAGGGTGACGCCACCAGTGATGATATACTAAAAGAAGCTGGTATCGAGCAAGCCCGGGGAGTGGTTGCGGCACTAGGCTCCGATGTTGACAACACCTATATCGTTCTATCGGCACGGGGACTTTATTCTTCGCTGTTTATCACGGCGCGGGCTTCGGATGCGCAAGCCGAGGCAAAGCTGAAGAGGATAGGCGCCGACCGTATCGTGTCACCCAATATTATCGGTGCCCGTCGCATGGCAATGCTGGCACTACGTCCGGCGGTGGTCGATTTTCTCGATACCATTACCCGCCGCCGCGGTCCCGAGCTCCAGGTGGAAAACGTGGCTATAAACGAAGCATCAACACTAGACGGTCAGACCGTGGACGATATATGCCAGTGCTCCAAAGCAACCATCCTGGCAGTGAATAAAAAAACGGGCAGGCTTCTATCGAACCCTTCAGGAGAGGAAAAAGTTGCGGCAGGAGACAGCCTGATTATTATGGGCACCAGCGAACAGCTTTCTTCACTGGAAGCCATTTGTGAAGGAGTTAGTCCCGATTAGTAAAACCAGAGTAGGTGATATAGATGAAAAAAACAGTATTCGTTGACGGCCAGCACGGCACTACCGGCTTGAAAATCCGCGAGCGTCTTATCGCTCGCAGCGATATCGAAATCATTGAAATACCGGGGTCCAGACGCAAGGACCCGGCTGCCCGGGCAAAGTTAATCAATGACGTAGACATCGTTTTTCTCTGCCTTCCCGACGAAGCCGCCCGCGAGTCCGTCAGCCTGGTTAAAAATCCATCCGTCTGCATTATCGACGGCTCGACGGCGCATCGCGTTACCGATGGCTGGGTATATGGCCTGCCGGAGCTGAAAAAAGACCAGCGTGACCTGATTAAAAACTCAAAGAGAATCACCGTGCCCGGTTGCCATGCTACCGGCTTTATCGTGATGCTCTATCCGCTGGTTGCTCAGGGCATCGTGGCGCCGGACTACCCCGTTACCACTTACGCCGTGGCAGGCTATAGCGGCGGCGGCAAGTCCATGATAGCCGACTATGAAACCGGGGGTGCTCCCGACTATATCAAAGACCCCCGCGCTTATTCGCTTACGCTCGAACACAAGCACTTACCGGAAATGACCAAATACACCGGCCTGGTCCGGCCGCCCGTTTTCACCCCCACCGTGGTCAACGTCTACAGCAGCGAAATCATCTCTATCCCTCTCGTGGCGAGCCATCTTGAAAAGAGACTTTCCGCCGAAGATATCAGAAACGTGCTTGCGGAATACTACGCCGGAGAGCAGTTTATAAAAGTAATGCCCTACCCGGCTGATAGCCATCTTATAAACGGCTTACTCACCTTTACCGACTGCAACGATACAAACAACCTGGATATTTTCGTCTTCGGTAACGATGACCGGATTTTACTGTCCGCCCGCTACGACAACCTGGGCAAGGGAGCCTCCGGCGCCGCCGTCCAGAATATGAATATAGTACTCGGCCTGCCGGAAGAAACAGGGCTCGTATAACCGGCGGGATTTCGGCAAGACCCATGGTATCCCCTGCGCCAGCCGTCAACTAAGGGTTCTGTCTTCACGACATCTCTCCCTGAGGCTGTATGAAATTATCATAAGCTATCCAATAACTGTCATTGGTACTATTCGGTTTTGGTTATTACTGTTTAGGTCATTGCGAGTCCGCATCAGGCGGACGAAGCAATCCATATAAATCTTCGAGATTGCCACGTCGTTCGCCCAAGGCGAACTCCTCGCAATGACAGTTAAATCAACCAAATGCAAACAGAACCCTGTCATTCCGTGCTTGACACGGAATCCAGTAACCGTCACCCTCGAAAATATACTGGATTCCAGACCGAGGCTGGAATGACAATATTGTGTAAAAAAGGTCTTATGATACGAAGCCCCTAAACAACATCGGTGAGTCTAAGAGGGGCTTCGCCCCTCTTTCTATTTCTTCCCCCTTCCCCTTTATAAAGGGGAAGGGGGATAAAGGCCTGTCCGCCGTCCGCCTGTAGCGGACTTTGGCAGGCGGAGGGATGGGGTTTATTAAGGTACTATTCGGTTTTAGTTGTTTTTCATACTTACCCCCTTTATCCCCCTCTCACGCAGTACCCTATTTTAATATGCAATTCTTCGAACGCGTGAGAGGGGGGAGAGTATTTGTGAGAGGGGGCGAAGCCCCCTCTCATTTTAACTCCCCTCTCCAACCATGATAAGTTCTCACTGCATCTCAATGACTCTGGTTGGAGAGGGGTTCATCCTGAAGGTTCACCCTGAAGGGCAAGGGGTGAGGTTAATGACAGCAACCAAATGCAAACAGAACCTAATAACGAGGTAACTCAGTACCAGCAAATCTAGAATTATGACAAATACCTGCCATTCCATTTTGCCGTACGCTGGTTCCGTGTGGGATAATGTCTTGTATAATCAGAATTTACAGGAGGTTGGATAAACGTGGAAGGAAGGATTACCTACTTCGAAGAGATTAAAAAGGAGAACACGGAGCGGACATTCAGGATTGCCCTTCAGCGGGGAAAAGAACTGGGCATCGATACTTTCGTGGTCGCTTCTACCAGCGGCTGGACCGGCTTGGAGGCGATGAAAGTCTTTGAAGGCATGAACCTTGTCGTGGTCAGCCACTCCTACGGCTCGCGGGAACCGGATAAATGGCTGTTCACGGATGAAAACCTCAAACTGCTTAAAGATAAAGGCATTCCAATAGTTACCGCCTCTCACGCTTTTGGCGGTATCACCCGCGCCATGAACCAGATGAGTATTCAGGGAGCGCCAACCACCTACGTGATAGGCGATATCGTCGCCAATACCCTGCGGATGTTCGGGCAGGGGATGAAGGTCACCGTAGAGATAGCCTGCATGGCGGCCGATGCCGGACTGGTGCGGTGTGACCGGGATATTATATCCATGGGAGGTTCGGGGCGTGTCGGCGGTGCCGATGTAGCCGTCGTCCTCCAGCCCGCCAATTCCCACCGCCTCTTCGAGACCAGAATCAGAGAAGTCCTCTGCAAACCGCGGGAGTTTTAGCTATTAGATATACATGAAAGGCAACTGGGTACAATAAAAATTTTAATACAAAAGAGTAATTTATAAGTTAATTAAATATGTTTGAGTTCAACACTAGATAGTTCACTTTGTATTTTTCTCTACTGGATGCCCAGTTCCAAATTCTAATCCAGTTGAATCAATATATATACCTGGTGAATTTTTCAGGAAATTTTCGTAAGAGCGAATTCTATTATTTCTAACGAAGAGTATAAATATAAATATTATTAGTGTAGTTATGTATGGAAGAGACATATCCAAGCGAAAATCAATTGCATCCTTAGCTATATGAGGGCATACTTGTAGTAACTCGGTGAAAAGGTGAAAAAGTGATAAAGAATTATCACAAGTCCGATGAATATCCCTAAACACCATTGAATTCTCATATGAGTTAGCATAGAATTCTTCTTTCTATGTTCACCAAAATAATAATGTATTTGCTTCAAGTCCTCTCTCCTAAGAAATTGCCTTTCAATGTTAGCAATTATAACGAGATTCCGATTGTACCAATATGCTGAATCATAAATATTAGCTATTAACCAGCCTACTAGTATTATTATAAGTGAGATGGCGATATCAATTGGTATTATAGCCTTAACTCCAATTGTTAATAATCCCGAAGAACCTACTAATACAGTTATAGGTTGCCAGATGATATTTATATGCCTATTAATGTCATTAAACATTTGATCATACATACGAAATAGGAATTCTTGACGTTGTGGATTTTCAGTTTTTTCACTATTGTTCTCTACCATATTCACCACCTGTTGTGACTATGCTGTTGCATCATATTATACTACTTCGTTTATAATAAAGGTTTGTCGTAATCTTCCCACAATCGATTGATGTTGATTATCGAATCTCTGATACAGTTAATATACCCACCTATTGGATGGGGACGGAAGGTCTCACCATCAAAATAATCCCCAAAAACTGCATCATAAGTAAATCGATTACAATCCAAACTAATGATATGTAAATGATTGCCTAAAGAACGTTGTTTCAGTGGGTGACCACCAAGAATATGTACTTCTCGAGTGAAACATGATATTGGAAGCATTGTTCCTCCATATCGGGTTGGAACACTGTAACCCAATATGAAATCACTAGGTATAATATGAGGCATACGATTTTTCAAATGTATATCCTTTGGTACAATAATGACTTTATCTACGTATTGTGAGAGTTCATAAGCCTCATTAATAATTGACTCAAGTTCGTTTGAGTTAGTAATGTCTCTGGCAACGGTCATTAGGGGACGAGTACTTTTAGCTGCGGTAAGATGTCTGCTAAAGCTATAGTTTTGCCAGTCAATGTCTAAAAATCCAAGCCTCTTGAACCTTTTAACATCTCTTAAGTTTGTATATCTTGCCCCTGGTAGCCAACCTAATTCAACTGCCATTGAGACAACGTTGTAACTGTGACATACAAATTTATACAATGATATTTGCCTGAATATTTTCCAGTTATTTCCTTCTTTATATTAAATCTTACCCGATCCAGAAGTAAAAGAGAAGATAGTTATGTTCGCCTTCTGAGGATTTCAATGGATAGGTTCAGAATCACGCGATTGTGGCTATCTCAGTACTTGTTAAGCAATCTTTGAAGTGTGGTAATATTAGAGATAAAAAATGGTGCCCCCAAGCGAATTCGAATCGCTGTCTACACCTTGAAAGGGTGTCATCCTAGGCCTCTAGACGATGGGGGCACGCCAGTAAAGTATACCAGACGGACAGTCCAGCAGGCAACGCTATTGATTAACGCAAACGCTAAAAACGGGAAGGCCGGAGCCGTGAGGGAGAGAAAGTGGGGGAGAATGGTTCTCTCCCTGGTGATGATACTCCTGGTTATCGGCATAACCGTGGCTCTCTTTGTATACCGTGACCGGGTGGAGGAGTTAAGCGGATATGGCTACTTCGGTGCTTTCCTTATCAGCCTGGTCGCCAATGCCACTATCATCCTGCCTATGCCCGGCCTGCTGATACTCATTGCCCTCGGAGCTTCTTTAAATCCGTTTCTGGTGGCGCTTACCGGTGCCGCCGGCGGGACTCTGGGTGAAATGACCGGATACGTACTCGGCAGGAGCGGACGGGTAGTTACCAGCGATAACAAATGGTATATCAGGGCAGAAAGGTGGATGAAGAAAAAGTGGGGCTTTCTGGTGATTTTTCTTTTTGCACTGATTCCCGTTCTGCCTCTCGACGTTGCCGGTCTGGTAGCCGGAGTCTCCCGGTACTCGATATGGAAATTCCTTGTTGCTTGCCTGCTCGGTAAGGTAATTTTGTATTTTGTTATAATACAGACCGGTTCCTGGGGGTGGGATGCATTGTTGCGTTTCTTCACCTAGATTTTACCAATTGATTACACTGTCATTGCGAGGAGTCCACTCAAGGCGAACGACGAAGCAATCTATATAAATCTCTAGAGATTGCCTCGTCCGCCTCAGGCGGACTCGCAATGACAAAACCAGCTAAAGCAGAATAATGCAATAGCTCTACAGGCTCGGCTTGATTTTACCTGCGTTATAAAGTATACTCCCCTTCGGTAAGGTCTAACGTATTGTGCCCGCCTGACAAAATAAAAGCTGTTGTACGAGGTGCAGAATGAGAATCTTAGGTATCGACCCGGGAACGGTTTCCTTCGACCTCTGCCTGCTTGAAGACAGCGATATCACGTATGAAGACAGCATCCCCTCCACCATGGTGGCGGAACAGCCGGAAGAGTTTGCCAGGAAATGTCTCGATTTAAGTCTCGACGTAATGATAGCCCCTTCCGGGATGGGACTTAACAACCGCAGACTGACCGAGCTGACCGAGAGGGAGATGTTCGAGCTTACACTGGTCAGAGAGGGCGAACAGGTGCCGGTACTCGATGGTATGAAGAAGTTTCTCGCCATAGTCCGTGACACCGGTCTGGAGATATTTTTCCTGCCGGGTATTATCCAGCTTCCTACCGTTCCCCGGTGGCGGAAATATAACAAGATTGATATGGGCACTGCCGATAAGATGTGCATCGGCGCCCTTTCCGTGGAAATGATTTCCCGTAAAAAGGGAAAGGGCTATTCCGGGGTCAGTCATTTGGTCGTGGAACTGGGCGGCGGGTACAACTCGCTTATTACCATAGAAGCCGGCAAGATTATCAACGGCATCGGCGGCACCCTGTTTCCGGGACCCGGTTTTATGAACGCGGGCGCCATGGACGGCGAGGTTGCATACCTGCTGAGAGGCTTCGAGAAGAACCTTCTCTTCGAGGGAGGCGTCGGGTACCTGATTGACTCCGGCAGCTTGAGGATAGAGGATTTCACACGTGAAGCGTATCCGGACGCATTCGATACCTTCCTGGAAGGAATACTTTTCGCCGTTTGCAGTCAAAAGGCGGTAGTGAAGACTACTGATGTTTACCTTTCCGGGCGGCTTGCCAGGTATGATAATATATATCTGCCGGTAAAAACCAGCCTGGAGGAGCTGGGGTATTCCGTAAGTCCGCTACCAAGGTTATCAGATAATACCAAGGAAGCCGCTCAGGGCTACGCAATTGTAGGCAACGGGCTTTTCGGAGGCTCGTATGAACCTCTGGTAAAGCATATGGAAATAGATAAATCCGAAGGTTCTGTTATCGATTACGTGTACTGGAAGGAGAGAATGTGACTGGTCCTATTTATGTAGACTGGGTAATTACCAGAAAATGTAACCTGCACTGCCACCACTGCGTGGGTATGGAGGAAGGAGAACTTACCCACGATGAGGCAATCAAGATAGCCGGAGAAATTGTTGAACTGTCACCACAGTGGGTGATACTGGAGGGCGGCGAACCGCTGATGCGACCTGACTTCTACGAGTTAGGAAGGATATTTCAGAAAGCGGGGATAGATGTATACCCGATAACCAACGGTAACGCCTTCACCGAGGAAAGACTACAAGAACTGGCATCTTTCTCTCCCAAGGTACTTTTCGGTATCGACGGAGCGGACGCCGAGGTGTATGAATATACGAAAACTGGCGCCAGTTTCGATACCGTCAGGGAATGGGCGGGGAGATGCGCTTCCCTGGGTATATTCCACGGCATAACCTCTGTTCTGTCAAATCTGAATTTCGGGCAAATCGAGGACCTTATACGCCTGACCGAGGACCTGGGCGGCAAGAGGGTTATCTTTATACCATTGAAGCCTTTCGGTGAAGGTGAAATATCTAAAACTTATTATGAACAGAATGCGCTTACTCCCGAGCAGCAGGAGGAAGCGGTAAAGAGAATATACAGCTGTGAGACCACGCTGGACATATTCTATGATGAGCCTTTCCTCTGGAACCTGGTCGCCAAGCACGGTCTGTCTCTCAGCAAGTCCGATAGCGGAATAACCATACCGGAGGTTCAGGGGTGCGCTGCTTCCTATTCGCTGTATATCCAGTCCGGCGGAAGTGTCAGGCCGTGTATGTTCTCGCCGGAGGAACTGACATTCGGTAACGCCGCAAAGGAGCCTCTGGGGGATATCTGGTTAAGGATGAGCCAGAGTGACATCCTGACCAAATGGGCGGACAGGAATTCGAGAGAGGGTGCTTGCGGGAAATGCGAGCAGTTCGATTCCTGCCGGGGTTGCCTGTCTAGGACTACCTGGCTTATGGGAGACCCGCTGAAATCGGACCCGTGCTGTCCTTTCGCTTATAACCTTACGAAATAGAGATACTGTCGTGTAGAGTCCCGAAGTAGCGGCTTACCAGAAATCAACCAGAACGTTGTCTTCTCTTGCCTGAATAGCCTGTCTTATCTCGGCTTTTTCCTTATTATCGCGTACCGGTTCCACTTCAGATACCGGCAGCCCCTCTTCATTTCTGGTATTCTGCCAGTTGACGATATATCCGGGGACGAGTGTGTATGTCCAGTCGGTCCCGATAGTACAGCAGGCTGATTCCAGTACGACCTGACCGATAATATACAGTACTTCTCTGCCTTTATACTCCAGCCGTACTTCCTGCTGCGGGGTATAGTATCCGGCTATGCCGAATACTACGTTCTCGCCCGGTTCAAGATGCGTATACCTGGTGGTCTTTGATGCGGTTACCACAGAGACCTTTACTCCCTGGACGTAGTAGGGTTAATCGACGGCTACGACCTCTTTGACTTCAGGGATTTCCTGCTTGAGTAGTTTTTCTATCCCCATTTTCAGGGTCAGGCTCGCCATGGCGCAGCCGTCACAGGCACCTTTAAGTTTGACCTGCACGGTACCGTCGTCAATAACATCTATCAGTTCAACATCGCCGCCGTCGCGTAGCAGCATCGGTCTTATCAGTCCCAGTATCTCCTCCACTTTCTCTCGCATAGAGGTGTCCTCCTCACATTCGGATGGAATTTATCTTCCATTTCCAGCTTAACACAGCGGGCAACAGGCGGTCAATTTGTATTATAGAAGGTTCTGTTTGCATTTGGTTGCTGTCATTAACCTCACCCCTTGCCCTTCAGGGTGAACCTTCAGGATGAACCCCTCTCCAACCAGAGTCATTGAGATGCAGTGAGAACTTATCATGGTTGGAGAGGGGAGTTAAAATGAGAGGGGGCTTCGCCCCCTCTCACAAATACTCTCCCCCCTCTCACGCGTTCGAAGAATTGCATATTAAAATAGGGTACTGCGTGAGAGGGGGATAAAGGGGGTAAGTATGAAAAACAACTAAAACCGAATAGTACCCGTTATTAGCCCCGTTGTCATAAATTTTACGTTATTGTAGAATAATAGCGAGTACCGGTTACAAACGGTACGCCCTTGTAGCTCAACTTGGTAGAGCGCCCCGGTCACATCAAGGAGGTTGTGGGTTCGAGTCCCATCGAGGAAAATAATCAGGCTGGCAATATGCCAGCCTTTTTTTATTCCCCTCCCCTGTCAGTATCTATTCCCACCCTCTAGCCTTTTAAGAAGATAAAGAGGGGCTCCGTCCCTCTTTAAAACTCCCCATCACTTTTAACCAAAAATGCCTCTACCGTGTCATTCCGAGTTCAGAAGAAACCAATGGAGATTCTCCGCCCCCGATTTCATCGGGGCTCAGAATGACATTGCAGGCAGGTCTATCTCCATGAAGCCTACCGTAAAAGCCGATGCCCGGATATTATTAAACAGCGCCTTCTTTTGCCACGCCGGGCCCGTAGACGCGGGTCAGTGAAATTTCCAGGAATACGATTGGTTTCGTAACGTTCCTGATGTGTATCGGGCAGTGCACCAGTCCTGCCGGGATGG
>CAZCMK010000016.1:0-1694 GCA_964499775.1 uncultured Dehalococcoidales bacterium
ACATTACGGACGGCACGCAGCACAAGGTTAAGGCGTTTTACCCGTTCTTCAGTACGGTTACGCATGTAACTCATTATACCCACCGCACAACCCACCACTATAAATGCTGAACTCTTAACTAAAGCAGGCTGATGCACTTCGGGGAGAAAGGAAGCCACGTGCATTGCACCTAAAAACAAACTTGCGAGAAGCCCACCCTTTAAGCCCCACCAAAAGGCAGCTATAATGATGGGAATATAAAATAGGTGAGGAAATATTTGCGATATTCCACTAACTATATGCAGCCAGTATTCCAACCCGACACAGGCCAGCAGTAGAGCACCTATAACCAAAAAACGAGTTGATTTTAACTTGATAAAATTAGTTCGCATTTTAGACCTCTTGTAAAAATGCGTAAACTAACAAGGGCACTGGTCGTCGTTCGTTATATTATGGAACTCCACTAGTGCCCTTGTTTTCATACCCTTAAACCTCAAAGTTAATCCCTCTTCGTATCGGGTCATGCAACGAGTAACTCCTTTACAGTCTATCTACTGTATACACATGTGATGTATTTGTCAACATAATGATATATTGTGAATGACGTATAGCACTTGAACGTTTTATGGTGGATACCATACTGAATACCTGCAAGAAGGAGAATAACAGGTAATCAATATTCCTGCGAAAAAATTCAGGTTACGTCATACCGGTTGTGCTTTGAAGAGTTTTGTGCTGAGGTATTTTTCTCCCCTGTCCGGGAAGACAACCACTATCATTCCGGATTCTACCTGCCGGGCAAGCTGGATTGCCGCATACATGGCGGCACCGCTGCTCATGCCGACGAATATTCCTTCGTTCGTAACGATTTGCCTAGTAGTCTCGTAGGCTACTTCCGTTTCGACCATGATTGTGATGTCAATCTGCGAGGGGTCGTATAGTGACGGGACAATAGCTTCCTCCATATTTTTCAGTCCCTGGATATAATGTCCCTTTACCGGATGGGCGCAGACCACTTTGACTTGGGGATTGTTTTCCTTGAGCACCATTCCGACACCCATGATCGTTCCCGACGTCCCGATTGCTGAAACAAAATAGTCTATCTTACCATTGGTTTGTTTCCAGATTTCTTCTCCGGTTGTCCTGTAGTGCGCAAGCTTGTTGTATTGATTCGTAAACTGGTCCGGCATGAAGTATTTATCAGGGTATGTTGCAGCCAGTTCTCTCGCTTTTCTGATGGCTCCGTCCGTTCCCAGTTTACCTTCCGTCAGGGTCACTTTTCCGCCGAAAGCCTTAATCATCTGCTGTCTTTCAACGGATACGGCAGCACTCATAACTATCTCTACTTCGTATCCTTTTACCTTACCAATCATCGCCAGTGATACCCCGGTATTTCCGGATGTAGGCTCAATAATAGTTTCCCCTTTTTTAAGCGTACCCTCCGCTTCAGCCTGCTGAATCATGTTTAAGGCAATCCTGTCTTTAACGCTTCCTGTGGGATTCAGACCTTCCAGTTTTGCGTACATCGTGGTGTTTTTATTCGGATTCAACCTGTTTATCCTCACAAGCGGGGTATTACCAATCGTCTGTAATATGTCTTCATTCATCTACACGCTACCTCGTAAGTCAGTAGTTACTACAACCGGGGGGAAAGGGCTGCTTAACTAATGATAGCAAATTCCAGGCTGGTTTTACCAATAAAAAGAGAGAGCCCC
>CAZCMK010000016.1:1794-32217 GCA_964499775.1 uncultured Dehalococcoidales bacterium
TCGACCGGAAAAAGTCCGGGTTATTGTGTTACCGTTTAAACCTTATTTACCCATGGACTCTTTAAGATTCTGGTCTATCCATATCCACTGCGGCCAGGACTCTACCCAGAAATAACCGATGCTTCTCTCGCCGGAGTAGTTCTTCACCCAGGGCCACCAGAAGGAGAATTGAGGGTAACTAGCGGCCGGAATCACGTATGCCTGGTCAAGGACATGTTTCATCAGCTCTCTGGTTAAGGCCATGGCTCCCTTTTCGTCAGTGATAGCGAGAGTCCCTATCTCTACAGCCGCCTCGTTAATAACAGGGTCATCAAGCATACTGGCGTTCTGCCAGCCTTCACCCACCAACACCTGCAACATAGGCCAGATAGACGGGGGACCGGTGGCAGCGGTTAGCAGGTGTTCATGGCTCCTGGCTATATTGACGTTGAGGTGGGCGCCGCCTTCAAGGACATTAAGAGTAAGGTCGATGCCGACCTTAGCCCACTGGTCCTTGATTATCGAGTAGTAGTCGACTTCAGAAGAAATAAGGATAAGCTCGGTCGAGAAGCCGCCAGGATAACCGGCATCAGCCAGCAATGTCTTTGCCTTTTCGGGGTTATAGACGTATAGCTCCTTGATAGATTCCGGGCAGTCCGGGTCATCGAGACCGAGGTAAAGGTCCTGATAGGCCGGTGTGTAGTCGTAAGGCCAGGTCTGAATCCCACCGAGGTCATTGTACAGGTCTCTCTCTATCGTAGCCAGGTCGGTAGCCATCATCATCGCCCGGCGGACATTTACGTCGTTATAGGGCGGCAGGTCCGTCCTCATATAAATCGGCTCGACAGTGACTTTCCCCTGAGGCGCCTTCATTAACTCGGGAGTCGTAGATTCCAGTTCATCGGCATCTTCAAAAGAGATATCCGCCATACGGTCTATCTTTCCCGAGCGTAATCCGGCGAGTCTGGTAGAGAAGTCTGGAATTATCAACCACTTGACTGAATCTAAGTAAGGTAAATCGTTGCCCTGACCGGGTCCCACAGGGTCTTTCATCCAGTAATCAGGGTTCCTCTCAAGGTATATAGAACTTGAAGTGACATAATCCTTCAGGATGAAGGGACCGGTGCCAACGCTATTTTTCCACTCGCGCATATCACCGTATGTCTCGATTACTTCCTAGGCTACGGGGAAAGTCGAGTCGCCGAAGCGTTTCCCTGCCTCCAGCAAATTAGCAATCGGAACGGTAACCGTTACCTCATCTGTGGCGGTTTTCTCAATCACAGCTCCTCTAAGGGCTGGATTGGACCGGAATATATTGGCTTTGGGGTCAGTTGTACACCTTGTAAGTGAATAAACCACATCATCAGCCGTTATATCCCGTCCGCCTACCAGCAGGCTTGCCGGGCTGTCCGAATTAAGGGCAAAACCAACTCCATCCCGAATCTTATAGATAATGTGTCCTTCGCCGCTGGCGTTATCGACTTCGAAGGTTATGGTCTCGGCGACATAACCCCTCTTATGGGCACGAACGTCGTAGCTGCTCGCCCAGTCCGTCTCTCCGGTGCCGTAACCGCCGGCGGTTCCCTTCGCCCAGTCTCCATCCCATAGCCTCTGATTGGTAAGGTCGAGGGACGGATTCCCTCCTACCCAGTCCATGGGGTCAAAAAACCGGATATCTCCCGGGGTTGCGAGGGTGATTGAACCGCCGTACCTCGGTATATTCGGGTCCAACACTTCCGCTTCTTCCTCTTCCTCTACGGCTCCCCCTGTCTCGGTTTCCGTTATTACAACAGTTCCGGGACCTTCCTCCTCTTCTACCTTTTTCTCCTCCGCCGTTTCGCAGGATGCTATCAAAAGTGACAGCACCATAATACAGCTCACGAGTAACCATACAATCTTTTTTAGCATCAAGGTCTTTCCTCCTCACTCAATTGGAATAATACTGGATATCAACCTCCACCAAGAATCTTGATGTATCAGGCTATGTCTCTAATCCTCTAAAGGCACCACCTCCTTCTCCAGCCCTCGTTTAACGAATACAGAAGGGTTATAGATTTGAAAATGTAACACACGTTATTTGAATTAGTACAGGCTGGTTATTAATAAAAATGCTCAATTATCCTGCTTCTGGCTCCACCGGTAGGCATTCTGAAAGAGTTTCAACCAGGGGGAAGACCATAAAGTGAAGTCGCCGACATCGTACTTCCATTTACCGGATTTCCAGTCTTCGGGTATCCAGGGCCACTGCCATAGCAAAAACGACCTCTCCGGGTGGGGCATCATAGCAAGATGCCTGCCGTCCCGCGAACAGAAGGAGGCTATCCCCGAGGGCGAACCATTCGGATTGAACCGGTATTTGTCCGTAAGCAGCCACTCATCATCGACATAGGCTACCGGCGTCAAACCTTCTTTCCAGGCGGTGGTGAGAATATCCGGGTCAGGGCAGTACAGGCGACCGCCACCGTGGGCTGACCAGATACCCAGCACAGAGCCTTCCATGCCTTTCAGCATCATTGCCGGGCTTTCGGTAATCCTGACCACGCCCCAGTGAGACTCGAACCTTTCCGAAGTATTCTGGATAAACCTTGGCTGACTCGTTTCAGGAATACCCTGCCAGGGCACGATACCGAGAAACGCCATTAACTGACAGCCGTTGCAGATACCGAGGGAGAAAGTATCTTCTCGGTTGAAGAAACGCTCGAAGACCTCGCGGAGCTTCGAGTTGAATTTGATGATTCCCGCCCAACCTTTGGCAGGGTCAAGGACATCGGCATAGGAGAAACCGCCGACAAATACAACTCCCCGGAACCGGTCAAGGGTTATCCTTTCCTCCAGAATGTCGGTCATGGTGACATCCCAGGGTTCGAATCCTGCCCAGTAGAAGGCGGAGGTCATCTCCCGGTCACCGTTACTGCCTTCTTCCCTGATAATAGCTACCTCTGGCTTGTTCTCCTGAAGCAGAGTTTCCCGGAGAACCTCTTCAGGCTGAAAAGTAACATTATAGCTAATACCTTTACGGTCGCGGTATCCGGTCTGCTCCTTAGCTGCGGCAGTATTCATTTGCTCTTCTTCAAGCCTGTCACTGCTCGCTTCCCACCACGAGAGAAGCGTCTGAGTGTCGACATCAATAACAGCCTCATTCCGGTGCCGGATAACTACCTGTTTCTCCTTTGCGGTGTCTCCCAGAACTACGAAAGGAACACCGGATTTCTCAAGAATATCCTGTATCCTGCCCTCATTCTCCGGTAGATACTCCAGTACCAGCCCGAGTTCTTCGGAAAACAGGCGCGGTATCGCTTCCGCTTCATCAGGCAGGCGGACCGATATCCCGCAGTTCCCGGCTAAAGCCATTTCAACCAGGGTGGTGACCAGACCGCCATCGCTCCTATCATGGCAGGCAAGTACCAGACCCTCATCTATCATCCGCTGCACGGTGTTGAAGGCGTTTATGAGAAGCCGGTAGTTATCCACATCCGGCGATTCATCGCCAACCTGACCGAAAGCCTGAGCCAGAGCCGAGCCGCCGAGACGGTCTCTTCCTTCCGCCGGGTCGACGAAAAGTAGTTTGCTCTCGCCCGGCCTCTTCAGGTCAGGCGTCAGTTTTTTAGTAACATCCGGCATAGTGGCGTAGCCGGATATTACCACCTCACCGGGAGCTTTCACGTTTTCATCACCCACTCTGGCCGCCATGGAGATACTATCCTTGCCGCCATCAACAGCTATGCCCAGTTGAGTAATAAGTTCGGCAACCGCCGTTGCCGCATCGTAAATCCTGGCGCCTTCACCGGGAAGCTTTGCCGCCCACATCCAGTTAACGGAGCATTTGACGTGGGTTAAATCGCTAATCCGCGCCGAGACCATGTTCGTCAGCATCTCACCGACCGCCATCCGGGCGCCGGTTTTCTCGTTAATGAGCATTTTTACGGGCTGTTCGCCGATAGCGATAGCCCCACCGGTTACTCCGAAATGGCTCTGGGCGACTATAGCGACGTCCGAAACCGGGAGCTGGAGAGGACCGCAGCACTGCTGCTGGGCAATCAGTCCGGTCACGCTCCTGTCTACCTTGCGCACCAGGTATCCTTTCGAGCCTACGGATGGCAGGAGGAATATGAGTCTGGCAGCTTCTTCGGCGGATAGCCCTTCCGGCAGCTTCAGAGGCTCCAGCTTACGGGGAATTCTATCGAGTTTGTACGATTTCGGCGGCATTTCACCCAGGGTTCTATCGAGGGGAAGGTCTACGGGTGTGGAGTTATCTTCATCATCGTAGACGACCACCTGTCCGTCACCGGTTATTTCTCCCAGCACTTCGCAGTTGACCTTTTCTCTCTGACAGATTGTCCGGAATTCCTCGATTCTATCCCGGTTGATTAGAAACGCGGAACGCTCCTGGTACTCGGCGCACCAGATATCGGCAACCGCAAGCGAAGGGTCGCCGAGACTGAAACTCCGGATATATATTTTACCTCCGGCGGGGTTGATAATTTCCGTAAGGACGTTAGCAGGACCGCCGGCTCCCTGGTCGTGAACGGCAAGCAGCGGGTTCTCACGGCCCATCTCGGCACACGCCCTGATTACCCGGTTCAGCTTGTTTTCCATTTCAGCGTTTCCACGCTGGACCGCATTAAAGTCAAGTTCGGCAATATTCTCGCCCTGAATCATGCTCGAAGCCGAGCCGCCGCCCATACCGATTTTATATGCCGGCCCGCCAACCTGTACTATGAGCATTCCCTTCGCGGGTTCCGCTTTTTTAGTATTCAGTTCATCTATCTGGCCTATGCCGCCGGTAAACATAATCGGCTTTAGCCAAGCTCTGCGTTCGTTATCCGGCAGTACCTGCTCGAATGTCCTGACAAAACCCTGAATCAGCGGCTCG
This sequence comes from uncultured Dehalococcoidales bacterium, assembly GCA_964499775.1. GTDB lineage: Bacteria > Chloroflexota > Dehalococcoidia > Dehalococcoidales > UBA2162 > MGML01. Next base: position 6,647 of record CAZCMK010000016.1, read on the forward strand.
CCGAACTTATTGCCGTAATCCGAGGCGCCATTGCTGGCTTCGATTAAGATTTCAAGGGGAGGAGCCAGCTCGAAAGGATAGGTAAGGCCGTCGGGCTCGCCGGGTACAGGGTGGCCCGGGATTTTCAGGGCGGCAATGCAATAGCCGGCGGTCCCGGCGATTACCAGGCTTCCTCTGCCGGTGGCATGACCGTCACGAATCCTGCCGCCGGTACCGGTGGTCGCCCCTTCGAACGGCTGGATGCCGCTGGGGTAGTTATGAGTCTCTGCGGTAAAGAGAACGTGATAGTAGCACTCCCCGGGAACGAAAGGAGAGCTCTTTCCAGGGTACTGAGGCAGTATCGTCCATATTTTATAACCGCGTATTGCGCTGGAATCATCGCTGAAGGCAATAACGCTGTTAGCCGGGTTTTTTATAATGGTCGACCTGATAATCTGAAGCAGAGAATCCGGCACTTCCCGCTCGTCTACGGTTAATTTTCCCTTGAAATACCAGTGGCGCGAGTGCTCGCTATTGTTATTGCCGAGCATGAAGAGCTCCACGTTGGTGGGGTCGCGTTTCAACTCACGGGCGAAAAGGTTCGAGTAAAACTCGATATCCCACTCATCCATACCGAGCCCGTTCTCCCGGTTGAATTTCTTGAGGGCGTTGGCACCTTCAGCCATCAAAGGGACACTGAAGACTTTTCCAGGAGTGATTCCGGTAGTGAACGATTTCAGCGGTTCCGGGTAAGGGTACTCGGTCATGCGGTCATGGTTTTCGGCGGTGAAACGCTCCCTGTTCGAACCAGCCGGTACCAGATACCGTCCGGAACGTTCCACGCGCTCGATTTTATCCAGTCCGCAGGCATGGCAGATAGCTACGGCATTGGTTGAATAAGCGGTATCAAAATTCAGACGGGGGCCGATTTCAATAACGTCTTCGGTGGTGGTGAGGAAAGAATCTCTGCCGAAACTCTCCACTTCGAACGTTTCGGCAAGCAACCATTTTAAAATTTTCAGTTCTTCGGCAGTGAGAGGGGCTGATGCCTGGATGTTAAAACAATACTCAAAATCTGAATTTACCTTGCGGTAGAAATGCTGGACTTCCCGTATCTTCTTATCGTCCGTCATATCACCCTGTTAATCGCATACTTACCGTCTTCTACATCCGTAATGAGTAGTGCCTGTCCAGGTACGTTGCGGGGTTACAACTGATTATACTCCTTCATATGTTCTACAATCAATAGCCTTGATATTGAAAATTTGCTTTATACACTTCGTGCCGATATGATATCGTTCCGTTTAGGTTGATAGTTATCCTCACCCCCTTAATCCCCCTCTCACGCAGTACCGAATTACGCTGTGAAAATAGTAGTTTGCGTGAGAGGGGGATAGTATTTTTAAGAGGGGGCTTCGCCCCCTCTTATATTTAACTCCCCTTTTCATTTAGGATAGCTTCTCATTGCATCTATGAGATTCTTCGTCCGCCAGAGGCGGACTCAGAATGACACTTAAGGAAGGGTTTAGCAAATACCCGTATTTCGATTAGTGTCCAGAGGCTTTTACAGATTCATTCCGGGCTGTGTTCGTCCAGCCTGTACCCGTATTGTGGTATCTCTTTACCGTCTATATAGACTTTTTTACCGTCTACCTGCACACGGCCTCTGGCAACCAGACCGTGAACGGCAAACGGATAGATTTTCCAGTCGCCTTCAACCTTGAGTACGTCCTGCAGGTAGGAGCAGATACGTTTCATCATTTCCAGCAGGTCTTCGGCAGCCTTTTCTTTAAAATCCTGATAGGTTTTTATTCCGCTGGCTGCGGCGAAACCGAGAATCCTGCGCAGGCCCTCGAGCAGCTCTACGGCATCCCCGGATTCCGAATTCTCAAGCGTCTGTAAGATATTCAAGGGCTTGGATTGTACCAGAACAGGCCCCTCATCCATGTTTTTATCGACGATAAACAGGGTCGACCTTATCGCTTCTTCACCGGCAAGTATCGCCATCGCCGAACCAATCCAGTGCAGACCGATATACCCTTTAGTCGTATCCCCGGGATGAATGTTAAGCATCCCCGGATAGTACCTGTCCACCATCCAGTCGGTATTCCACTGGTCGAAACCTGCCAGACATATCAGGTCGGGCTTCCCGCCGATACTGTCCTCTATCAGAGCGCACAAATCCTGCTCGTACTTGATTCTTTCCGGGGCGTTTCTGGGTACATTGCCGGGTCCGTATTTTTTTCTGGCTTCCCTGAGGTAGGGTATGTGACTGAGCTCGATTACTCTATGGTTATTCTCTCTGGCTATGAATACTCCACCGCACTCCGGCCTGTTGGTAAACACCGTGTAGTCATGATTCGGGTCAGCCGCCACAATCTCCCTGTAGTTAGTACCGGAACCGGAAACAAAGCAGACTATCTTCATCCTTTTTCCTGATTTAGCCGGGTCATAAACCAGTTCACTCATGCCGTCTTTGTACCTCTGTAAGTTATTCGCTTAACTCTGATTTGAGTTTAGCTTTCTTATTTCGGGGTGTCAATGTAAAAACTTGATTAGGGTAGTATTAAAACTGATATAATAAATCCCATTGTATTTGCGTGAATTTACAGATAATAAAAAAATGTTGAGGAGGAAAGCAAAACATGACTACCAAAAACAAACCGGCACCGGCGGTACCCGGTTACCATGGTAAAATCCTGAGGGTAAACCTTTCGAGCGGGAATATCACGACGGAGCAACTCGACCCGCTTTTCTGCCGCCGGTTTATCGGCGGCGCCGGGTTCGTAGCCTATTATCTGTGGAAAGAACTGCCGGCGGGGGTAGATGCACTGGGACCGGACAATAAGCTGGTCTTTGCTCTGGGTCCGATATCCGGCCTGAACCTGCCCGGTGCCGCCCGTCACTGCCTCGGCACAAAATCACCGCTGGAGGGTTGCCTGGTGAAATCCGAGTCCGGCGGTTACTGGGCTGCCGAGTTCAAGCGTACCGGGTTCGACGCTCTTATCATCGAGGGTAAAGCCGACAAACCGGTCTACCTGTTTATCCAGGACGGCGAAGCAAGTATAAAAGACGCCGGTCATCTCTGGGGAAAGGAGACCAAGGAGACACAGGAAGCCATAAGGGCCGAGATGGGTGACAACAGGATAGCAGCGTGCCTTATCGGGCAGGCCGGTGAGAATATGGTCAGGTACGCCAATATTATGTCCGGTTTGAAAGATGCCGCCGGCAGGGGCGGCGCCGGCGCCGTGATGGGCTCCAAAAACCTGAAGGCGGTTGCCGTGAGGGGGCACCGTCTACCCAAGATAGCCGATAACGAACGCCTGAAGGAAATAAGACAGCAAATGGTAGCCCGCAAGAGCCCCCTGTCCGAATACGGCACCGGCGGTCCGGATATGCCGCTGATGGTGGAATCCGGCAACCTACCGGTGCGGAATTTCCGTGACGGATTATTTCCGGCGGAGAAGATAACCGGGGCAGTGATTAAAGATACCATCAGAATAGCAATGGAGGGCTGCTATGCCTGTCCGATACGCTGCAAGAAAGTGGTCCAGTTCGACGAGCCTTATCCCTGCGACCCCGCTTACGGCGGACCGGAGTACGAGACCCTGGCATCACTGGGCTCCAACTGCGGGATAGATGAAATAAGGGCTATATGCAAAGGCAACGAACGGTGCGGCGCCCATTCAATCGATACAATTTCAGCCGGGGGAGCCATCGCTTTTGCTATGGAGTGTTTCGAGAAGGGTCTGCTGACCGCCAGGGATACCGGCGGCATCGACCTCAGATTCGGCAACTCGGACGCCATGCTCAAAATGCTGGACCTTATTGCCCGGCGTGAGGGAATCGGCGATATGCTTGCCGAAGGTACAGCCCGGATGTCGAAGAAAATCGGGAAAGGCTCCAAGGCGTTCGCCATGCAAGCAAAAGGTGTTGAAGCCGGTATGCACGAACCCAGGCTCAGACTCCAGCTCGGCTTCGGCTGGATAGTCAGTCCTACCGGCGCCGACCATGTGTTCTCCGTAATGGATGCGAACAATAACATGGGAATAGCCGGTCTACGCCCCCTTGGGATACTCCAGACAGTACCGCCGGATGACATGGGGCCCCGCAGGGTAGCCATGATGAAAGCCAGCCACTGCCGACAGATGTTTACCGACTCACTGTGTACATGCATATACACAGGGGTAAACGCCAACGATGTAGTCCCGGCGGTAACGGGATGGGATATGTCAGTGGCGGAGCAGGTGTTGATAGGGGAGAGAGTCCTGACCACCGCCCGGCTCTTCAACATTAAACAGGGATTAACCGAAGCCGATGATGTAATACCCGATAGGTACTATCAGGGTAAGACCGACGGCGCTCTATCCGATAAACCTCTGAACAGGGAACAGATGGAAAAAGCCAAGAAGTATTACTATACGCTGATGGGCTGGGACTCGCAGGGCGTGCCGCTGCAAGAAAAAGTGGAAGAGCTCTATATTGAGTAGGGTATAGAATCGATAAAACATAGAAGTACCGCCCCTTAAGGGGCGGTACTTCTTTTATTATTGACCCAGTCTCCCTAAAATGTCATTCTGAGTCCGCCTGAGGCGGGGCGAAGAATCTCAGACCCTAGCAGGACTATTTTTTATAGTAGCCGTATTCCTTCACGGCTTCCAGCATAGCCCGCAAGTTCTCCAGTTTCGGGTTCTCAGCGATAGTACCAGCAGAAAGTACATATCCGCCGCCCTTACCGCAGCCTTCAATGAGTTTGATGGAGTATTCTTTGACTTCTGCCGGTGAGCCGGTTACAACCATCGAAATGGGCACGTTCCCCTGAATAGAGCAATTTTTGCCCAGGATTTCTTTCGCCCTGGACATATCCGTCTGGTCGAAATACCAGTGTACCGTGCCCTTCGGGAACACATTCACAGCCTCAAGACGGGTATTGTAGCTCCCCTCGGCAAACAGGCTCTGTATTAGGCCCTCTTCAATGAAAGCATCCATAACCTTCTTCATAGAAGGCCAGTAGAACGTATCGAACTGCTTCTGCGACATCCAGCCGTCAGCGCCTTTATGCAGGGGGTATGTTACCATGGTTAGCCGGGGCATCATGGGTGAGTTTAAGATGTTGCTGATATATACGTCGGCAATTACGTCCAGCGCCTTCAACAGCTTGTCAGGATAACGGTACATGTCCTTCATAATGCCCGCCGTACCTCTGAGTGAATCTCCGATGATATCGAAAGGAGCCTTGCAGAAAGTACCCATCGCTCCGGGGAATCCGCTGGCGGCTCTGAGCATGGCATATTCCGTGGTTATTCCCCTGCTTTTCTGGTACTCCTTGCCTACCTCGATGAATTTCTGGAGCGTATCCTGCCACTGGGGCGTTGAAAAAACGGCAAACTGGCCCACATGAACGTTTTCCGTGATATTGGTGAAGGGCTGAAACATCCGGAATGGCTCAAGAGTCCCGAAAATACGGGGCATATAGGTCCTCAGCCAGAAATCGGTGGGGTCCAGAATCAGGGCGTCGTATTCATCGGCGGTCATATACTCCCCCTCGATAAACTGCCAGCTCGTAGCGTCTTCCGGAAGACCGCGTCCCGGCCAGTAATAGAGTTTATAGTCGAGGAGTTCCAGTGCCCTGCCCGGCATCCCCATGGAAATAGCATATACTTCCAGCTCTTCCGAATATTGCTCGTTAAATTTCTTACAGGCTTCGATTGCTTTCTCAGGCTCATACATCGCGGTATGCATGTTCAGTCCCGCCATACTGAGAGGTAAATTTCCCAATGGCAGGTTGACCGGAACCCTGTCAGGCTCGGTTATGTTATAGACGTCCACCATCCTCTGAGCCCTTATCTTGTAGTTCTTTTCGGCTTCAGGGCTGATGAAATTTATGCCTTCCGTACTCAGATAATTATTAAGTCTGTATTCTCGTTTCTCCTCGCGGGTCATCTGCGACCAGTTTTCCGGTAGTTCGGCTTGCGGGCCCACAACGTTAAACATTGTCATAGTAGCTTCACTCCTATCTATTTCTTAATAAAAATGTAGCCCTTAAAGGTCTATTATTCGAAGGCAATAATATCACTAATAAGGCAGGCTGTTCAACAGCCGGATTTGCTCGGGTACGTTATTCTCCCGTCTGCCCGGCTAGTGCTTTGTTCGCCCCCTTAACGACACTCTCTACGGACGGTATGGTAAAGACCAGGGCCGCTCCTACCAGAGTGAGAGCCCCGTAACTCAGCCAGGCGCCCTGATAAGAACCCCATACATCGTATACCAGGCCTGCCAGTGGAGCGCCGGTTATATGCCCCACCATCATTACACCGGAGGTAAAACCCAGAATCGTACCAAAGCTGCCCCTGCCGAAATACTCCCTGAGCAGGGTCATCCTGGTGGTGACGCTGCCGCCCCAGCCGAGGCTCAAGGTAATGATAAACGGCACCAGAATCCACATTCTTTCGAGAGAGACAAACCCAAAAAGGATTACTCCCACCGTCATTAATACGAAACTCACCGTAAATACCTGTTTCCTGCCGTACCTGTCACCCAGCCACCCGCCGTTGAGCCGCCCGACGATACTGGCAACCGGCAGGACGGAGGCGACAAAACTGCCGGTAGTCCTGACTATACCGAGACTGCTGAGATAAGGCATCATATGCGTGACCACGGCGCCGAGCACGAACGAATGGCAGAGCGAAGCGACAGCCAGGTGCCAGAAAGCCCGGTTTTTAACAGCCTGCCTGGCCGTGAGACCGGTATCGGCACCGAGTGCCTGTTCCGCAACCCCGGACGCATCCATAACAATGGTTTCTCCGTCCAGCTGATAACCGTATTGCTCGGGCTTGTGCCTCATTACGAACGATAGCGGTAAGACGATAACCAGCATACCGAAGCCGACGACCACCATCGCCGTCCGCCACTCCAGCTTATCAACCAGCACGGTCACGACAGGAATCATGAGACCGCCGAGCCCGAATCCACTGGCAACGATACCCATGGCGAGACCCGCTTTTCTCTGAAACCAGTTTGCTATTGCCGTCATCAATACGGTCCCGGAACTCAGGCTCATGCCGATGGCTATCAGGGCGAAAGCCGAGTAGAACATGGCGAGTGAAGTGACTCTACTGAGGACCAGAAAGCCCAGGCAGATGAAAATACCGCCGGCAAAGACCATTTTCCTGGGTCCCCACCGGTCTACGAAGAAGCCGATGAGAGGAGCCAGAAGTCCCATCTCCAGGCCGCGCAGAGAAGAGGCAAGTGAAACCTGGGCGTAGCTCCAGTGGAATTCGTCCACTATAGGCTCGAAAACTGCAGTGAAGCCGAAGTGAGCGATACCGCCCGTATACAGCAATATAAACAGGCTGGCACCGACGATATACCAGCCATAAAAAAAACGGGGATGTTCATGGTCTGAGTCCATTAATTGAAAACGTACTCCATTCTGAAGGGATTCGTCAATCCGGCAGCTATTTTAGTCCAGCGCTCGCAGGAACTCTTCCGATTTAACCACCGTCACCTGACCGAGAAACGGGAATACCTTTTCCATCAGAACCCGCTGGACTTCCTCGTCACGGTCGGCACAGCAATCGGTAAGTACCACGGGCTTGTAATCGATATCGGCAGCCCACCGTACCGTAGAGAGGACACACCCGCTGGTTGAAATCCCCATCAGCACCAGGGTCTTGATTCCCTTTTCCTTCAGCATCTCGTCCAGGTTTGTGGTGGAGAACGGGCCGACCCGCTGCTTGGTCAACACCGGTTCTCCGGACCTGGGAGTTATACCGGCATGAATTTCAGTCTCCGGCGTCCTCTCGCCGCGCCGCACTTCAATGTAAATGACAGGGACGCCCCTGCTGCGGGCTTTATCCAGCACCGCGTTCGCCCTGGCTAAAATTTCGTTCCTGAATTCTTCGGTAAATGAACTCAGCTGCCTGTTCTGGTAGTCCATGATAAGGACCGCCGTTTTTTCACGGTCAACGGATAGCTGCTCTGCCATAATAATACCCCCGATTCTTTTGGAATATTATAGCACAGTCGAGGCTACCGACGGTTAGAGGGAGGAGGAACCGAAAAAGAAAACAAGCAAAACAGCAATAACACCGACAACAGCCACGCCAACCAATATTGCCAGCCATAAAGGTAAACGTTCTTCTCCTACATCCGAACCTGTCAGTTTGTCCATATTTTCAGTCTCCTATTAGTTTTAGATATTACCGAATACAGACCGGCATAACACTTTAAGCCCGTACCAGCATCGCTTTTGCCAGCATGCCGTGAAAGCGACCGATATACCTCGCCAGATGCATGGTGATTATCGCCAAGAGGATACCGCCTATAACGGTGAAAGGATACAACCAGGTATCCAGGTAATAATGAATTCCGTTTATATAGATAACCGGTATGTCATATCCGAGATGTAGTATTGGCATGGCTATACCCCAGAATGATAAGGCAATCAGAGTAATAAAGACGGTGAAATAAATAACACCGAGCGGCATTTGCAGTATCATATATATTATAGATAACCAGGTCTGCCTGTCCTTAACGATGTTCTTAAACCGCTCCCACCAGCTTAAATTTCTCGGAGAAAACAACTGCCGGCGCGGCATACGGACTCCGAGCAATGCTTCAACGATACGCCCTTCGACCAGGCCGATACCCCTGACGGAGAGAATAAAAAGACCGGTAACCGGCAGCCCGATAATCAAGACCATTAGACCGGCGGAAAGCGATAGACCGGTGACCACCCAGGTGAAATAGATGATACCCGTAGCCAGGGAGAAGAGCAGATAGAGAAACGAACCCCATGTTAAAGGGTCGGTAAAAACGCCGAAGAATTTACCTAAAAACGACCTTTCGTCCTTTTTTACAGGCTGTTCGGATTCCGCGGGAGTTTTTATATGAACCAGAGCAGGTGTTAACCGGCCTTCTATTTCTCGGTAGGCAGCGGCTATCTCTTGCGGGGTACCGTACTTCTCGATAATGCTGGAGAGGGCTTCAGCCTCGGACACGGTAGTATCCGCCATATCACCGTTGAGAGCCGTCCTGAGGTATTCCTCGGCGTCGGACAGGGCGTCCTGTATGGTAGCGCGGTCACAACCGGCAAGCTCTTTTTTCAGTTGAGCCAAATACTGCTCTATATTTTGAATCATCGGTCTCCTCCCTGCAAGACGGTATCAACCAACCCCTTCGTATGAATCCAGATATCGCGCCACTTTTCCAGTGTCTGCCGCCCCGCTTCCGTAATTCTGTAGTACCGTCTCGGCGGGCCGGATACTGACGGCTCTACCTCGCTTTCCAGCAGACCGCTGCTCTCCAGCGCTCTCAATACCGGGTACAACGCCCCCTGTTTCATGATGGGCGTGCCCTTGCTTTTTCCCTCGATGAGCCTGGCAATCCTGTATCCGTACATCGGTTCGGCTGCCCGGTCGAGTACGCCCAGCAGGACAAGCGCCGTGGTACCTGAATTCAATTCTTTCTGAAACTTCCTGGTCTCTTCACCGGTGCTAACCAAGAGACAGCTCCTTCTCCATACTAACGTATTCCCTATATAACATATACTAAATCAATAAGATTATTAATTTAGTAATAGTATTAAGTTAATAATAGTATATAGATTAATATGTGTCAACACGATTCAGGGCAATAGAATGCTATCCAGCAGTATATATTTAAATTGAGCGATATAAATACGCTGTTTTCCAGGCATATTAAGCTATATATCTCCGTATTTCTTTACAATAAGACCGCTAACATGAGCACTTGAGAGTGGTAAGAACCACCAGCACGATGCAAACGGAACCGGAATTGGCAGAATTACCCTGAATTAAAGTACAATAAAATCGGGACTGAGGCAGTTCGAAATTGTCATTCCCGACCTGATCGGGAATCCAGATAGTCATAATTAGTCTCGAAAAATGGATTCCCGCTTTCGCGGGAATGACAAAAAACTTTAATATTTAGTGATTCTAGATAGCATGAGAAATACATACACATAAGGTAATGAGCACAAAATCCGGTAACAAAACCCAAAAAGCAATCTCTGCCATGAAAGAGGAGCCCCTGACCGATGATGAAGCTATCGGGCTGATTTCCGCTATCGTCCAGCGTACCAGGAATCACCCGGATATAGTCCGAGGCGCCAGTGTCAGGGGCGCGCTTGCCTTCAGGCAGGTACTGCAAGGTTTCGAGCATCTTGGAAACGGGCAGACCCGCAACAGTATAGAGAAAGCAGCCATGATTACCCTGCCCTCCAGGATAGCAACCAGACAGGGCAACAGCGCCTCCGCCGGAGAAATCATCGGCGATATCGTCAGGGAGATTCTTTACGGCACAGGTGTTTCGGGGAAAAAACACGGCTCACGGCGAAATAAAGACAGACAGAAGCTATCTCTGGAAGACTTCATGGCAGCCCTGCAAAATCTGAGCCTTTCAAAGACTCTCCGGGATAGGGATATTGATTATGACGAAGATAGCGGCAGGATAGAAATCATAGCAGAGAACGAGGACTATAAAAGACTCAACAGGAAAAATATGCCTAAAGACCCGCATTTCAAGAATAAAAAGGACTGGTATCCTTCCCTGGAGAAAGCTCTTAAGGAACTGATTGGAGAACTGGAAAAGAAACTGGTCGACGGCGAGATATCCGGGGGCGACTACAGGTACCAGAAGAAGAAGCTCGAAGACATGCTCAAAGCCGCTTCCTACCTTCAGACCGGGGCTTCGGAAAAAGAACTGGCGGAAACGGTTATGGAATTCATGGACGCCAGAGATAAACAGTGGCAGAAAGAGCTGGAATTCCAGGACATTTACGTCTATTACCACCTGAAAGAGACACAGGATGAAGGAGGGCTCAGCTACCCGAAACGGAACTGGTACGCACTGAAAGTGGTTATTGACTTTCTGGAGAGCCAGGACATAGTCAAATCAGACGAAGAAGGGACAGCTTTCACTCTTACAGCCAGAGCCATGGATATCGTATTGAGACGCCTGATGACGAGGCAAGCCGGAAACGGCAGGTCGGGCAACGCAACCAGGCGATTCAGGAGAACCGCCAGCGAACGGAGTCAGGATACACGGAGGTACGTCACGGGGGACGTTTTCCGGGATATCTCCATACGGCGGACTCTCAGGGAAATCGCCAGGAGAAGGCAAAAGCTCTCCGAAATCAACCGGAGCGCCTTAAGGATTTTCATCAAGGAAAACAGGAAACAGAAATCGGATATCATGCTCTGCGTGGACTCAAGCGGCTCGATGGGATTTCACCAGAAACTTATCCTGGCAAGATTAACCGCCGCCGCAATAGCCAGGACAGCCCTGCAAAACGGTGACAGAGTGGGGGTTGTAACCTTCGACGACCTGGGCAGGGCTGTTATCTCACCGACAGACAGGGAAGAAATCGTCTTTAATTACATTGCCGGAATAACTGCCGGCGGGAATACCAACATCGGCGACGGTCTGAGGTGCGCCAGACAGCTTCTACTTAACGAACCCGGCCATAACCGGAAAAGAATCATGCTGATAACCGACGGTGAACCGACCGCTATCTCGGAAAAAGTATTAGCCTTAATGGAGCAATCGAGGGAAAGAGATTTAACCGGAGAGTATGCCATATTTGAAACCAGGAGGGCAGCTCTAGCCGGAATCGAGACCTCCGTACTTCATATTACCGACGGAAAGACAACCGGCAGGCGCCTGGTCAGTGCCATTGCCAGGACAGGGCACGGCAACATCCAGAAAATCAGCCGTCCCGAAGACCTGAAGGCGGTAATCCGCAAGTGATGTTAGAATAAATACGTTCCCTAATATACCAGGGGGTGGAAATGGAACTAAGAGAAGAATTAAGCAGGTCTATATTAACCAGGCTCAGCGAGAAGGCAGACCCGCTGGAAGGATTTTATGCCGCGGAAGATACCAAGGAGGCTATTCTGGCAGTGGCGATTTCCGGAAGACACCTGCTGCTGGAAGGTCCTCCCGGTATAGGGAAGACAACCGTTGCCAGGATACTGGCAGGGCTCCTGCCACCGATGCAGGTAGTATCCGGCTGCCGCTATAACTGCGACCCGGAGTCACCCCAGTGTCCCGAATGTACCGGCAGCGACCATTTACCGGAGCCGGTTACCGTCAGCGGCAAGAGACGCTTCGTCAGAGTACAGGGCTCTCCCGAGCTAATGCCGGAAGACCTGCTGGGCGATATCGACCCGGTCGTGGCGATGCAGTGCGGTATTCACGACCCGAACGCCTTTACTCCGGGGAAGATTCAGAAAGCACATCGTAAAATTCTATTTATCGACGAGTTGAACAGGGTGCCGGAGCGTACCCAGAACACGCTTATCGAGGTGCTGGAGGAGAGGACGACTACAATCGCCGGTTTCGAGCTGGATATACTGGTGGATACTCTGGTTATCGCTACCCAGAATCCGGAAGAATACGCTGGCGCCGATAAGATATCGGAGACGCTGGGCGACCGATTCGAGCGCATCCATATCGGATACCCCACAGAGGAGCAGGAAATAGCGATAATAAAGCAGTATGCCAGGCATTCCGCCGGTATGCGGCTCGATGACGAGCTGGTCCAGGATGTAGTAAGGATGTCCCAGGCTACCAGGGCAAGCCGCCATTTTTCACGTCCGGCAAGCGTCCGCGCCAGTATCGCCACCTTCGAGCAGTCCCAGGCTATAGCCCAGCTCAAGGGCAGGAAGGCAGTCTCGCATGAGGACGTTGAGAAAGCAGCCAGAATCAGTCTGGAGAGCAGAACGACCGTCTCGCCGGACAGCCAGTATTTTGAGACTCCGGGTACTTTAGTGGAAAATATTATAGAGAACCGCCCGGTCGATTAAGAGCATATTCCAGCGGGAATACCTTCCGGGGTTTTAAGAATCAGCCATTATACAGTTTCTGGTGCTCTTTAAGCATACATCTGTCCATAACCACCTGAAGGCCGGCTTCCCTTGCGTAATCAGCGGCTTCCTTGTTTACCACCCCTTCCTGCATCCATACCGCCCTGGCGCCTATCTTCACCGCCTCCTGCACTACAGGAAGCACTTCTTCCGGATTCCTGAAGATGTCCACCACATCCACTTCGCCGGGAATACTTGTCAGGTCGGGGTAGCTTTTCTCATCGAGCACAGTCTCAATGGCCGGATTGACAGGAATTATTTTATAGCCGTTTCCCTTCAGGTAGCTGGCGACTCTGTAGCTCGGGTGTTCTGGACTCGAGGAGAGGCCAACCACGGCTATTGTCCCGCTGTTTTTCAGGATTTCCTCTTCTACACTCACTCCATCCTCCCCATGTGGTTAATTTTAACCTAGCCTGTATAACTTAAGGGTGTCAAATAACCGGTTATTGTTACTCCCTGTATCTGGTTGAAATAAATACTCACCCCCTTTATCCCCCTCTCACACAGTACCTTGATACGTTAAGCAAATATTTTCTGTGTGAAAGGGGGAGAGTTCTATGAGAGGGGGCTTCGCCCCCTCTCTCCTTTACTCCCCTTTCCTACCAGGAAAGCCTCTCAGCCAATGCCGGTGGTTCTGGCAGGAAAGGGGTTCATCCTGAGTCCGCCTATGGCGGATGAAGGGACACAGGGGATAGGTAAAAATAAACAACCAGATGCAAACAGAACCTCTATTTGGCTGGAATATCAGTATTGTTTTAAAATGATAATCAAGACATGCTTGAACTAAAGGAGGGGGAAAATGGCTGCGGATGCAACAAAAGAAAGCCAACTTGAAGAAGTAATAAGAGCATCTCTGGTTAAAAGCAGGCTTCCCTGCCCCGCGGCGTTCAAGATAAGCCGTGACCTCAATGTGAGTACGAAGGTTATCGGCGATATGGCGAACAAGCTGGATATAAAAATATCCAGCTGCCAGCTTGGCTGCTTCCCTTAGTACCGGATTCAATAAACTCTTGTACGACTATTAACCGAGATATCTGTTCGGTATATTATCCCAGGCGCGGCGCTCCTCCTCATACGGCGCGTTTTCAACACGGCATTTTTTATCCAGTATCATCGTGCTCCGTTCATTGCCGTATGGCAGCCAGTCGCCGATTGCCTCGCAGGAAGGGTTACCGCTACGGGCGAAGGCAATCCAGGCATCCTGCATTATGCCGGCCAGTTTCTGCGCCTCAGGACCCGTGCCCTGGAACTCATCGGTCAGGTTACCGAAAACGAACCCGACATCCAGCGCGTGGCAGGCGCCCAGTCCCGGTACCGGTGACTCCCAGGTAAACAGGTAATGGTAGGCTGCCAGGTTTCTGGCGGACTGCGCCTCGACAACACGGACTCCCGGCATCCGGAACTGTATATCCGTCTGAATAGCCATGAGAATCTCGCCGGGACTGGCATCCGCACCCCGTTCACTCCTCGCGGCACGGTAAGTTTTTATCAGGTCGGGGATATACCCGGACGGCAACAGCCGCTGCAAACGCTGCTCGATACCCGCCTCATCCGTATCAACCATAGCCGGGTTCATCATGAGGAATATCTTGGCTTCTTCCAGATTGGACCCGGTAAGTACGGTAGTATCGCCGGCGGAGCCGTTTTTAACGGCATCGAGTGGAAAGTCAGGCAAAGTTACGCCTTCTACCACCGGTTCGAAAGGCGCTCCTTTGATACCGCGCCGCTGTAAATTCATGCCGAACTCCTGGTGTCCGGCAAGCATACGTTCGACCGGGAGAGACATCAGAGAATCGATATCCTTGCCGGACACTCCGAGTGCTTCGAGAAACAAATCGGTAACCTGAACGGCTTCATCAAGGGGTCTGACGGTATTGGCACCGCTCTCGAGAATGGCTTTCCGGTAAAGTCCCTGCGCCTCCGGCATCGCCAGCAGACAACCGATGCTCATAGCACCGGCTGACTCGCCGAACACGGTGATATTCTCAGGGTCTCCGCCGAAAGCGGCTATGTTATCGCGCACCCACCCGACGGCGGCTATCTGGTCGAGCAGCCCTTCGTTACCCGTGGCAGGGATTCTACCGCCGGTCGCTTCCTTCAGATTAAGGAAGCCCAGGGGACCGAGCCGGTAATTCACGGTAACCAAAACGACGCCGCCTCGCTTCGGCAGGGTGCCTCCCGGATGCATGGGGCTCGAACCCGAGCCCATACTGAAAGCGCCGCCGTGAATCCATACCATCACCGGGCGCCGCTCACCGTCAAGACCGGGACTCCAGATATTCAGAAACAGGCAGTCTTCGTCCTGGGGTTCCTCTTCATACTGCTGACGTGTGAAACTCATCTGCTGTACAAGCTGTGGAGAAATAGGCCCGAATTGTTCTGCTTTACGCACTCCGCTCCACGACTCAACCGGCGCCGGAGGCTGCCAGCGCAGCTTGCCCACGGGAGGCGCGGCATAAGGTATTCCTCTGAACACATACAAGCCGTCTTCATAGACGCCCTGAAGCTTACCCGACTTTGTCTCAACAACCGTATTCTCATTCTGTCCCATAAGACACTCCTTTTAACGTCTTCCGGTGTTCTTACTTTATCACAAACGTGAACGGATAAGAAGAACGTTTATTTCTGGCATCCTTATATTATCGTTACGGAAGAGTGAGAGGTGAGGTAACAAGGTACAAACCAATTTAGTGCGATAGCTTTATATATCTGTCATTTCTGATTGTCATATGCTACTATGTAATGCCTCGCTTGGCAGGGAAATAGTAATATGCACATTCCGGAAGAAAAGACAGCCAGAGGGCAATCGATTGCCAGGCTGATATCGAACCTGATACACCCGTATGTCGTCCTGATACCGGTGCTCGCTTTAGCCGCTTTTCAGGAGGTGGGAGAGCCTCTTGAGATATTCAAGTGGACGGCGCTCTCATATGTACCGGCGTTACTGTTTCCCACCATCCATATGAAAGTACTGGGCATGATAGCATCACGGCGGGGAGACCCCGAGAAGGTATCCCGCACGTTCGTACGTGAAAGACCGCTGCAACTCTTCATCATGGCAGTATTCTTCGGAATGCCCCCGGCGCTGATTCTCTATTTTCTCGACGGTCCGAAAGATATGCTGATAATAATCCTCGGGATTACACTGGTTATGGTCGTGCTTTCTCTGGTAAACCTTGCCCACCGCGCCAGTTTTCACCTAGCCATGATTACTGCTATGCTTGCCGCGCTGTGGTTTATGTTCGGTCCGGTATCGCTCGTTACCCTGCCTCTGCTACCCGTTTTAAGCCTTTCCCGATACAAGCTCGGTATGCATACGCCGCCACAACTGGTAAGCGGGTTTTTTATCGGTCTGGCGGTCAGCGCGGGTGTATTCATCGGACTCGGGCTTGGCGCCTGAAGGGTTGATTGCAGCCTATTAAGAACAGTGTTGGTTTTCTGCGGTGTATCAGGCTATAATATGAGCGTGAGTAGCCCGGATAAGCTTATTACGGACTTTCAATATGAGCTGGTCGAGGACCATCACTCTTTCGGAAGCGGACGCTACGGTCTGAAGGTGACGCTGCCGGTAGATATCAGCCCTTCTTTCCCTTATCTCAACGCCGTTATGAAAGACACGATATACGACCACGAGAACGGTATTCTGATAGGCTTCAGCAACGGCAAGCGGTACGCTTTCCGGCCCCATGAAATCCAGCTGGGCATGGTTGCCGACCCTTCCGATGTATCCGGCATCATCGAGGAGGTCGTGGAGCTGGTAAACCGTGTCTGGAGCGAACGGGAAAGCATAGAACCCAGCTTCAAAGAGCGTGAACGCCCGCCCGTTTTCGAGATTTACCAGTTACTCCCCGGGACAAACTGCAAGGAGTGCGGCTACCCCACCTGCCTCGCCTTCGCCGCCGAGTTACGCAACGGGATGGTACAAATCGAACAGTGCACAATGCTTTCAAAGCCGGAGCATGCCGATAAAAAGGAGCAGATTATTGCACTCCTTTCATCCGGCCAGCCACCCATGAGAATAACAGATGAGTAAACAGGCAGATTCCGGCGAAAAGATGATTCCCACCTTCTGCTCTCTGTGCGGTCCGACGATGGGCTGCGGGCTCAACTGCTACGTGAAAGACGGCAGGCTGGTTAGAGTCGAGGGCATGAAGGAATCTCCCGGAAATAAAGGCAAATTATGCCCCAGGGCCTTCGCCTCCATGCAGTGGCTCTACTCGCCGCAGCGTCTCAAATACCCGCTGAAACGCACCGGTAAAAAGGGAGAGGGTAAGTTCGAGAAAATAAGCTGGGACGAAGCCCTGGACATCATCGCCGAAAAGCTGCTGGAACAAAAAGAGAAGTACGGACCCGAGTCGCTGGCGATTCTCTCCCCGGCAAGGAGAAGCTACAGCGATTATCTGTACCGGTTTCTGGTCGTTCACGGCAGCCCGAACTACGGTCACAGCGGGCTATGCGCCATCCAGCGTGCCTTCGGATTCGCCTATACCCTGGGAACTCCCATGCTTATGCCGGACTATGAGAGGGCAGACCTGATAATTATCTGGGGAGCGAATCCCGTCTACTCCGGCACACCGCAGGGAGCCATTGATAGAATCCTTAACGCAAAAGACCGGGGCGCCAGGCTAATTGTAATAAAACCTCAGATACAGCCGGACGCCGCCAAGGCGGATATATGGATGCCGGTCAGACCCGGGACGGACGGTGCCCTGGTACTGGCAATGCTGAATGTGGTCATAAACGAAGAACTCTACGACGCGGAATTTATAGAAAAGTGGTGCTACGGATTCGACAGGCTCGTTCCGCACATACAGAAATACACGCCGGAATGGGCGGAGCCGATAACCGGCTTGCCTGCCGCGCAGATACGGGAGGTCGCCAGGCTGTACGCCACTACCAGGGCGGCCTGTATCAATGCGGGAAACGGGTTCGACCAGGCGGTGGACTCCAACAACGCGGTGCGCGCCGTTGCCATATTGATGGCTATTACCGGGCATATCGACAGGCCCGGCGGGAACATTGCTCCAACGATGAATCCCGATATGCCGAGAGTCAAGTCCGTGCATCTCAGGGAGAGGTATACTCAGGAGATGGTGGACAGGCTGGTGGGACCGGAAATACCCACCTGCTTTCAGCCGTTTATCGAAGGCACGTCATCAGCCTACTACCACTGCCTGAATAGCGTACTGACCGAGAAACCGTACCCGATAAGAGCAGTAATAGCCCCTGGCACACAGCCAACGGTGATTACCCGCGGCACGAAGAGAGTGATAGAGGCGCTGGAAAAACTGGAGTTTTTCGTGGTTATCGACGTGATGCAGAACGCCTCGATGCCCTGGGCGGACGTGGTCATACCCGTCGCCACGATGTATGAGTGCGACCACCCATTCGAGGGCGGAATGGGCAACTGGCTGATGGCGCGGAACCAGGTAGTAGAGAGGATGGGCGACTATAAATCCGACTACGAATTCTGGCTCGACCTTGCCGTCAGGATGGGCTACGGGGAAGACTTCTGGCACGGCAGCATCGAGGAATGCATGAACTACCAGCTTGAGAACTTCGGTATCACCATGGAGGAGCTCAGAACCTACCCGAACGGCATCGTTTTTGACAACGTACCTCCGATTTTCGAAAAATATGAAAGGATGTTTTCGCTGCGCAGTCCACGTCTTTCCCGCGCTCCCTACCTGCCGCAGGGCAAGGTAGCCATCTATAACACCACCTTCGAGGAAAACGGGTTTAATCCGCTGCCGGAATGGGTCGAGCCGCCCGAAAGCCCGACCGGAACACCGGAGCTGCTGAATAAGTACCCGCTGATATTCTCCGACTCCCACACCTCCGAGGTATATAACGCGGGATGGCTGCGCAATGTGCCTTACCTGAGGGAGATTCAGCCCGACCCGCTGCTCCATATAAACCCGGAGACCGCTAAAAAACGCGGTATAGAAGACGGCGACTGGGTAATCGTAGAGTCTCCGCACGGTTCGATGAAGGTGAAGGCAAAGTACTTCCCCGGTATCAGCCCGGACGTGGTAATGGGACTCCAGGGCTGGTGGCAGGGCTGCGATGAACTGGGTAAACCGGGCTACCCGCTGCTGGACGGCGGAGCCAATACCAACTCAATGTACAGCACGGACCCGGACAGGGCTTTCGACCCGCTGGTGACGGCTATGCCCAAGCAGACACTGGTCGAGGTAAGAAAAGCGACGGATAAGCAGGTAGATAGAGGTAAGAAATAATGGCAGAGCAATACGGTTTTTATTACGATGCCGAAAGGTGTATCCAGTGCCACGCCTGCGAATTAGCCTGCAAGAGCATACACGGCCTGGAACCGGGAATTCACTGGAGGAAGGTTATCGAATTCTGGACGGGCGAGTTCCCGGCAGTCACCAGGACTTTTATATCTCTATCCTGCCTGCACTGCGCCGAACCCGCCTGCGAGAAAGCGTGCCTTCCCAGAGCGATTACAAAGCGGGCTGAAGACGGAATCGTGGTGGTCGATAAAGAAAAATGCAACGGATGCGGCGACTGCTATACAGCCTGCCCTTACGGCGTTCCCCAGTTCGGTACCGACGGCATTATGCAGAAATGCGATTTCTGCCTTGAACGGGGAAAGAAGCCTGCCTGCACGGAGCCATGTCCCGCCAATGCCCTTTCCTACGGGACGATTGAGGAGCTGGCGAAGCTGGCATCCGAAAAGGGAGCCGAGAAACTCGCCGGAGATACCGTACCCTCCCTGTTCATACGTAACAGGCGTAAAGCCCCCTTTACCGCCGAAAACCTCAGGGTAGGTTAACCGTGTGGATATGGATTATACTAACGATAGTGAGAATAGTATTACTGATACCCAGCCTGCGTCGTGTCCGCACGGAACGCAGCGTGGGTCCTGAAGAGGGTATCGAGGGCGACGAAACGGTCCGGGCATATGACAGGATAAGCCACTGGCCTCCATTCAAAATACTGAGAATGCTGGCAGTCCGCGAACTGAAAAAGCTCGAGCCCCGGGGAACTCTGGCGGATATCGGCTGCGGTCCCGGCTATTTCACGGGAGACACAGCCAGGGCTTTTCCGCACCTGAAAATCATCGGGGTAGATATTTCGGAGGAGATGCTGCAAAGGGCGGAACAAAACGCCTCCAGAGCGCACCACGAAACACAAATCAGCTTCCGGCAGGGGGATATTCACGAACTGCCATTCGAAGACAACTCCCTGGACTTTGCCGTCAGCACGTTATCACTGCATCACTGGGCAGAGCCGGTAAAGGCACTTGGCGAAATACACAGAGTCCTGAAACCGCGGGGGCAATTCCTCATATTCGATACGAGGAGGGACAGTCCCAAGTTTTTTTACCATCTCCTGAAGCTCGGTCAGATATTTATACTGCCGGCTCCGATGAAGCAGAAAAACGAGCCAACCAGTTCTATTCTGGCAAGTTATATTCCCGCCGAAGTGCAGGAATTCCTTGATAAAACCCCGTTCGGAGAGCGAACCGTCAAGCCGGGTATCTTCTGGCTCTTCGCTTCAGGGCGAAAAGTTCTATAATGCGAATCCCCCGCCGTTATTTACCGGATATGTCTTTCACCACATCGGCAAGACCCAGTTCTTCCAGCTTCTGTGACGTTGGTACGCCTTCCTTAGTCCACCCACGCAGCTCGTAGTAACGGTCGAGGAACTGCTCCTGCCTCCTGACTATCTGGCCTTCTCCCGGGGCTTCCCTGGTATGGAGAGGCTCGGTAAGCATTCTATCCGGCAGGGTATCGTCTTTGCGTCCTAGGCCCTGGCGGATGTTGAAGGCACGTTCCAGGTTGAAAATCCGCTCACCCACTTTGTTCAAATAGTCGCTATCCCCCAGTTTCTCGATTCCTCTGGCGGCAACCAGCATCCTGCCGTAAAGCGCAGGCACCCAGCCCCAGCCGGAGGAAAACGTGCAGACGATACCGGTCTCTCTGGAGGCGGTGCCGTCCTGGTTAAAGATTACCAGGTCTGCGTTTTCTTCCTCGGCAAACCTGTCGGACGGCCGCGGTTCGATAGCCCCGAAAACGTCCTGTCCGGAATAGCCGTAGCAGTGGCTGGCGCCGATGCTGGAGGTGACGTAGTTATAGCCCTGGGTTTTCGAGCCCCTCGGCTCGTATGCCGGCAACTCAAGACCCTTTACGTGTATGGCGTATTTCTCAGCGCCTTTACCGATAGTTGCCGCCGCTTTCCTCGAGCCCTCAGCCAGAATGTTGCCGATACCGTCGCGCATGGCTATCTTCTTTATGAGTTCGACCATCGGAGTCGGGTCGCCATAATTCAACTCAAGTCCGTCGGTATCTGCTTTTGTAAGAATCCCTTTCTCATAAAGCTCGTAGGCAAAGCCGATACAGCTACCGGCGCTGATGGTATCCAGCCCGAGGTCGTCACAGAGCTGGTCGGCGGCAATGGTAGCCTCGATAGATGTGCTGTCTATCGATCCGGTGAACGCCCAGATAGATTCATATTCCGGTCCCTCGCTGTAGGCGCCTTTGAAGGGTCCCGATTGAACAAGATGTGCTTTACCGCAGCGCGCCGGACAGGAATAGCACCCGAACTCGCCGGTCCTGAACCTGCGGTACTCACCACCGGAAATTTTATCGTAGTCGACCTGCTGTCCGTAGCGGAAATTCATCACCGGATATATTCCTATCGAGTTAGTAACGTTCTGGGTGTTGGTCGTGCCCCACTCTTTATGGTTCTCGAAACCCTTGCTTTCCCGTATAATACCAACCTGCTCCTTGACGAGCCTGTCATAGGCTTCCTTATCATGGAGATGAAGGATTCGCTGCGCAGTAACAGCCACCGCCTTCAGATTTTTTGAGCCCATCACGGTGCCGGTACCGCAGCGTCCGGCTGTTCTCCTGTCGCTGACGATGGCGGCGTATTTCACCAGTCTTTCGCCAGCCGGGCCGATACAGGTCACCCGTGTGTTATTTCCGTGCTGCTGTTTCAGCCACTCCTGGGTCTCCTTTGTTTCCTTGCCCCATAATCCGGCGGCGTCCTTAATCTGGCAGCCTTCTCCGGTAATGTGGATGTAAACGGGTCTATCCGATTTACCATCGATTATTACCATTTCATAGCCGGCGAACTTGAGCCAGGCGCCGAAGTCGGCACCGCCCACGGAGCGGGCGAAAGCGCCGGTTAAAGGGCTTTTGGTAACGACCATCCACCGTGAGACAGCCTGAGCGGAAGTCCCGGCGAGCGGACCGGTAAGCAGAATCAGTTTGTTATCCGCCCCGAGAGGGTCTACATTGGGAGGAAGCTCATCATAGAGGTACTTAATACCATAACCTCTACCCCCGACGAAGTCCTCCGCTATCTGCTCAGGAACAGACTCCGTAGCCACTTCTCCCATGGTCAGATTCACCCTGAGTATTTTTCCGGTATTTACAGCCATTTATATCCTCCTTTAATGTATCGTCAGCCTCCGACGAGGGTGTAGGCTATCTGGAGGCTGTCACCGTCTTTTACCGGTTTTTCCAGTTCTTCCGGGTAGGCGCTTTCCCTGTTAACATAGACATTAAGAAGCTCGCGTAATTTACCTTTCTCATCGAATACCTGCTCCTTCAGCGGGGGAAACCGTTGAATCAGGGCATCGAGGCACTCGCCGACTGTTATCCCTTCGGTCTCAAAGGTTTCCACGCCGCCGGTGAGGTGATGTAAAAAATTGGGTATCTGTATTTCAACACTCATCGAGGCATTATACCACTTTACCTCTATAGACTCGAAGAGTTTATATATCCGGCTCAGGAGAGAAGGGACTCTCATTCAGTATAACAGGATGATACCAGGCGCGAGAGTTTATGAGAGTCCCTTCAAACCTTATTTTATAAATCGATATAGACCTTAGGCTCCCCAACCGGAGAGGGCGGCCCCTTCATATCAAGGACGGTGGCTTTACCGTTTTTCAGGATAAAGGCGCCCACGTAGTCCCATCCCTGCTCTTCCACTCCCGGTTTATAAAACGGGCGTTTTTCCACGATTTCCTCTTTAAGCGCCATATCCGTAATCTGCTGCATTCGACCACTGACTCTTATCTGGATGCCGTCGGCATAATAACACAGCTCGGTTTCAGGATTGTTCACGAGCTGCTTATAAACGTCTTTGGGCGATTGCATGGAAAAGATAATACCGTTTTCGTCGGCGCGGTAGGTTCCCATGGCACGGACATGCGGTTTATCGCCTTCCACGGTAGCCATATAAGCCGTCGGATGCTTGGTGATTAAATCAAGAATTTCCTTTTTATCCATAACATTGCCCCTCCCTTCTATATTGAAAAAATTCTAGCACAACACAATCATTTTTATCAAAGGACTTTTTAGCAAAGTTTTATTCGGTTTTGGTTGGTTTGTCATTGCGAGTCCGCCCGGGGCGGACGAAGCAATCTCTAGTAATTAATATAGATTGCTTCGTCATCCGCCCAAGGCGAACTCCTCGCAATGACAGTGCAATAAACCAGATGCATACAGAACTTTCTACAGTTCCCAATACGGGGATAATCGTTTTCCCAGACCCTTCTTAATTAATGGTATATTACACCGGCTCTCGTCTATAATAGTTACTGAAGACGATGAGACTGATAGATACGCACTGCCATCTCGACGAGATAGAAGACCTCGATTCTGCCCTGAAAGAAGCCGGGGACGCCGGGGTTACAGGCATCATAGCCGTGGGTACGGGCTACGAATCAAACCAGAAAGTGCTGGATATATACCGGCAATATAAAGATATGGTATATCCCGCCCTGGGACTGCACCCTCAGGAGCTCCCCGATATGGATACAGCAGATATAGACCGGACGATGCGGCAAATCGAGGACAACATCGAGCATATAGTCGCTATCGGCGAGGTGGGTCTGGACTACCACAAGAGGATACGGGCTCTGGCTTCAAAAGAAAGGCAGCAGGCTGTTCTCAGAGATTTAATGCTCCTGGCAGGAAGGTATAAAAAGCCGGTTATCATTCACAGCCGTTACGCATGGAAGGACGCTTTAACGCTGGCAACGGAAACGGGGGTGAAAGAGGCGGTATTTCACTGGTTTACAGGACCCTCCAGCGTCCTGCGCGACCTGCTGGCGCATGGATATTACGTTTCCGCCACTCCGGCGGCGGAATACCACTCCGAGCACCGCCGGGCGGTAAGAGAAGCCCCCCCGGACAGACTGTTCCTGGAGACGGACTCGCCGGTGGCTTACGGCAGGGAGAACAGATACAACGCAACGCCGAAGGACGTGCTGAGGTCTCTGAACGCCGCTGCCGAAATTAAGGGTATGGACAGCGCCTCTCTTGCCGAACAGACCACGAAGAACGCGATAGAATTTTTCCGGCTGCCAGTTATTAACGCGTAAGAGCAGCGCCGTTGGAGGCTATAACGTCGCGGTACCAGTATGCCGAGTCTTTAAGGGTTCGCTCGCCGGTAGGGTAGTCCACATAGATAAGACCGAACCTCTGCTTGTAACCCAGCGCCCACTCGAAGTTGTCCATGATAGACCAGACGAAATACCCCCAAGCCGGAATGCCGTCACTTATGGCGCGCCCGAACTCACGGAGGTAACGGTTAAGAAAGTCGATACGCTGGGGGTCGTGCACTTTGCCATCAAGATGAACCCAGTCGCAGTTAGCCATGCCGTTCTCGGTGATAACTATCGGCAGCTTGTAGCGTTCGTAGAGGAACCGGGGACCCCAGTAGAGGGCTTTCGGCGTCACCGTCCAGTCCATAGTCGTCAGGGCAGGTCCATCGGCCCCTTGCACCGGACCGGGTCCGGCAACACTGACGACATCCCCCCGGTAGATATTAACGCCGTAAAAATCGAGCGGCTGACAGATTGTTTTCATATCCCCGTCACGGATAACGGGAAGCTCGCTCTCGAAGAGTTCTAGCCCGTCTTCAGGATAATTGCCGTTCACCATAGGGTCGGCAAACCAGGTATTGCTCCCGCAGTCCTTTTCACTGATGGAGAACATACGCTTTCTTGTCACCTCGATATCCTGCGGGCTGTCCGTAGCCGGAATAACGGTCCTGCCCACCGGCGCGGCACCGACAAGCGGCTTATTTTTAGCGCGGGTGCGTATCACCTGCACCGCCTTACCGTGCGCCAGAAGCGAGTTGTGGGCGGCGGTAAGAACGTCCCGGAAGCCGAGTCGGAGACCGGGGGCATGCCTGCCGGTACGGTGACCGACGTCGATAAAAACCTGCGGTTCGTTCAGAGTCATCCAGTGAGACACCCGGTCGGATAGCTTATCGACAATCACGCCGGCATATTCGGCAAACCAGTCGGAGCTATCCCCGTTTAGCCAGCCGCCGCGGAGATAGAGCGAATAGGGATAGTCCCAGTGAAAAAGCGTCACCCACGGCTGGACGCCGTTCTCCAGCAGGGCATCGACCAGCCGGTCATAGAACTCAAGTCCTTTCTCGTTGACCTTTCCGACTCCTTCAGGTATCACACGGGGCCAGCAGACCGAGAGGCGGTACGCCTTTAAGCCTATCTCTCCCATGAGGCGGGCATCTTCCTGATAATGGTGATAATGGTCGCAGGAGACATCGCCGGTGTTGCCTTCCCATATCGCGCCGGGCTGTTTGCACAGCATATCCCAGACGGAAAGTCCCTTGCCGTCCTCATATGCCGCCCCTTCAATCTGGTAGCTTGCCGCCGCCGCACCCCAGATAAAATCCTTCGGAAAACTCATT